>NZ_QAJD01000151.1:0-30627 GCF_003061465.1 Aeromonas sp. HMWF017 | reverse complement strand
GTGCTGACCGCCGCTGGGGTCAGCGAGCTTGCCTTCGGCAAGGATTACGTCATTCCCAAGCCGATGGATGCCCGTCTGCTGCCGCGCGTAGCCCGCGCCGTGGCGCTGGCGGCGGTGGAATCCGGCGTCGCTCGCATCGAACTGCCCGCGGACTACATGCTGTAATCCGGCATTGCAAACGGCCCCATAGCGGGGCCGTTTTTATCTCTGCTTCTGGCGACAGCCAGAGACGCCAGCCGGGTGACAGGTTGGGGCAGATGGAGGCAAATCGGGTTCAAAGGTGGTCAAACAGCGCTCTCCTCTGACACAATATTGCCACTATGACGCTAACGAGAATCAAGATGCAGCAGCCTGTCAGCGGCCGTTTGGCCCACGCCCTCTCCTTCTTGCGCCATGATGGTCGCCACTTTGCCCAGTTTGTCTGGGGCCGTTTCCAGCAGGACAGATTGACGGTTACCGCCGGTTATCTGGCCTATGTCACCCTGCTTTCGCTGGTGCCGATGATCGCCGTGGTCTTTGGCATGATGTCCGCCTTCCCGGTGTTCCAGAGCCTCAAGCAGGCGATGGAGCAGTTCGTCTACCACAACTTCGTGCCGACGGCGGGAGACATGCTCAAGGAGTACATCGACGGCTTCGTTGCCAATGCCACCAACACCACGGCAGTGGGGATTGGGGCGCTGGTGGTGGTGGCGTTGATGCTGATCTCCGCCATCGACAAGAACCTCAACTACATCTGGCGTTCGACCCAGGGCCGCCCGCTGGCGCAGGCCTTTGCCATGTACTGGATGATCCTGACCCTGGGGCCCGTGCTTATCGGGGCCAGTATCGCCATCTCCTCCTATATCTTCTCGCTGCGGCTGTTTGGCGCCGAGAGCCTGTTCGGCATCGGCTATCTGCTGTTGCGCGGCTTGCCGTTCCTCTTCTCGGTGCTCACCTTCCTGCTGGTCTATACCGTGGTGCCGAACTGCAAGGTGCGGCTGATCCACGCCTTTATCGGTGCGCTGGTAGCGGCGACCCTGTTCGAGCTGGCCAAGCGCGGCTTTGCCATCTACATCACCAACTTCCCCTCCTATCAGGCCATCTACGGCGCGCTGGCTACCATCCCGATCCTGTTTGTCTGGGTCTATCTCAGCTGGCTGGTGGTGCTGCTGGGGGCTGAAACCACGGCCTGCCTCGGTGAATATGAGAAACCGGCGAGTGAGGAGCTTGGCTAAGCCATCGCCTTGCCCACCGGTTTATTGGTAGCATCGACGACCGCCCCTGCGAGGGGGCGGTCGTTCTGTTTTCAAAGGAGAGGGATGTGATTGCATTGATTCAGCGGGTCAGCGAGGCCAGCGTGACTGTCGAGGGGGAGGTGACCGGCGCCATCGGTCAGGGATTGCTGGTACTACTCGGGGTAGAGCAGGGGGATGACGAGGCCAAGGCCGACAAGTTGCTGCATCGGGTCAGTGGTTATCGCATCTTTCCGGATCAGGAGGGCAAGATGAACCTGAATGTCAGCCAGATCGGCGGCAGTCTGCTGGTTGTCTCCCAATTCACACTGGCGGCGGATACCAAGCGAGGGATGCGTCCCAGCTTCTCCTGCGGTGCTCACCCGAGCGAGGCCGAGCGGCTCTATGACTACTTCGTGGCCAAGGCTTCAGCCAGCGGCATCCAGACCGAAACCGGCCGTTTTGCCGCCGACATGAAGGTGGCGCTGGTCAACGAGGGACCAACGACCTTCTGGCTACAGGTCTGAGGATGTTTCGTCCCGCGGTGTGACGTGGACGATCACGTTGATAAGCCCCGCAACCGGATAGGGGGTGGCGGGGCCAATCCACTGTTCTATCAGTGTCAGGGCGTGGGTTAGCTCCAGTTCGGTGCGTGGCAACAGGTTGATGACCAAAGTGCCGTTCAGCCGGGGTGCCAGCGCCCGGTAGAGCCGCTCCTGAAACAGCAGCAGCGGGTTGCCATCCTGACTGAAGAGATCGAGCAGGATGAGGTCGTACTGCTGCTCGCTCTGCTCCAAAAAGGCGAGGGCATCGGCCTGATGGAGTGCCGGAGCAGCGTGTTCATCGCACTCCTGATGCTGGAAAAACTGCTGATAAACGGTCAGCACCTCTTCGTCGAGGTCAACGCATTCGTGGCGAGCATCTGGCCAGCGCTGACTCAGATGGCGGGTGAGATCGCCGCCACCCAACCCCAGTTCGAGGATCTGCCCGGCCTGTTCCGGCAGCAGGCAGGCGATGACCCGCTGATGGGGCAGACAGAGGGCTGTGGGGTCGGCGAGCGACATGGCGGATTGCACCACGCCGTCTATCTCCAGCCAGCGGTGCTGGTCATTTTCCTGTACCGTGAGGCGGCGCTGGGGTTTGACGCTGAGGTGCAACAAGTGATCGGCTTGGTACGCTTGCAGATTGAAGTCCATGAATTTGCACGGCAAGATGGTTTCCGACCAGTGTAACTCAAGGATGAAACTATGTACCGGGTAGTCACCCCTCAGACAGTCGCCGAGCTGGATGCCTACTACCAGTTGCGCTGGGAACTTCTGCGTAAGCCCTTCAATCTGCCCGTCGGTTCCGAGCGGGACGAATACGACACGGTCGCCATTCACCGGTTGATGCTGGCACCCGATGGCACTCCCATCGCGGTGGGGCGCCTCTTTATCGGCGGCGACGAGGCGCAGATCCGCTTTATGGCGCTGCGTCCCGAATATCGCGGTCAAGGGCTGGGCGCCAAAATGGTGGAGGATCTCGAGCAGCTGGCCCGCAGCGAGAAGGTGAAACGGCTGGTGATGAACGCCCGTCAGGAGGCGGTGGAGTTCTATCGCAAGTGCGGCTTTCTCGAAGTGGGGGGCGGCCCCGTCTCCTTCGGCCGGATTCCCCATCGCCAGATGATCAAATCCCTGAGCCCGTTGCAGACCATCCAGTACCGGCCGGAGTGGTGTCAGGATCTCACCACCCGTTGGTCGCGCGGGGTGCCCATCAGCGAGAAGATGGGGATGCACATCAGCCACTACGATGGCCAGACCTTCCATCTCAAGGCCAATCTGGCGGCCAATTTCAACGTGCATGGCAGCATGTTCGCTGGCAGTGTCTACAGCCAGTGCGTGCTGGCGGGCTGGGGGCTGATCTGGCTGCAGCTTAAAGAGGAGGGGCTGGTGGGCGAGCCGGTGCTGGCCGAGAGCACCATCAAATATCATGGCCCTGTTGATGAGGAGCCGGAGGCGCGAGTGGCCCGCGAGGGGATGCCCGCCGTGCTGCAGCCGCTCAAACGGGGTGAGCCTGCCACCTTCAGCCTCAAGATCCAGCTGTTCAGCGGCAGCAAGCTGGCGGCGGAGTTCTGCGGCCACTACGTGGTGCAGCCGCCCCGCCGTCCGGGCCAGTAACCGCGCCGTTTCCCCATCAAACAACAAGGCCTCATCATGAGGCCTTGTCTGTTTTTACCCTTGCTGGCTGTCGCTTGTCTGCCCGGCTTGGGTCTGCACTTGGGCTTGGGATTTCGGCGCGGGAGCCGGTCGCCAGAGCGGGGTGCTGTTGCCTTGCGGCGGATAACGCACCCCTACCTCCCAGCCGCAGGCGTCCTGCTTCTGCGGGAAGCTCCATGCCAGTGTGGGTTCCGTCAGCGGCCCGCGCCACTGGCCGAGCAGCTCGGCACAGTGGTTGCCGTTGAGGATCCCCAGATCCAGCTGCCACTGCTCGTTGACCAGATCGATCCCCCCTTGCAGCGCCAGTAGATGGGTGATGGTGGAGGCGCCAGCCTGCTCGACTTGTAGTTGCCCCTTGTCGATCTTGCCTTGCAGCTTGATGCGGTAGAAGGGGGTGTCACCCTCCTGCATCGCCTGCCACAGCTGATCCGGCGTCAGGGTGGGCGGGGTCGCGCCCTTGAACCACTCATCCAGCAGCGGATCTATCTTCACCTTGTCCCAGAACGGCTCGTCGGCATCGAGGGCAAAGCTGCCTTGCAGGGTCTGGCGCCACTCGCCCGCCGTTTTGCCGTGTTCGGCTTGCAGGTCGGCACTCACGTCCGCCTTGCCGGCGAACGAGACAGGGGAGTGAAATATCTTGCCCCACTGCTGCAGATCCAGCTTGGTCGCCTGCAGTTGGAGGAGACTGCTCTGGCCCGGCTCGCGGCCCCACTGGCCACTCAGGTTGAAGGTGCCCTCATCCGGCAGCGAGCTGGTGAGTTTTCCCAGTTGCCAGGAGCTGGGGGTCAGTTCCCCATCCAGCTCGCCGTTGCGGGCGCTGAGGCCATCCCACACCAGCTCGAACCACTTGCTCTCGATACGGGCGCGGCCGAGCAGCGGGCCGGGTTGGTTATCGCGCAGGGCGAGATCGCTCAGATAGAGCTGCCAGCCGGTCAGCGACAGGGGCAGGGTATCGTCGAAGGAGAGCACCTTGAGCTTGTCGAACGCCAGCTTGCGGATATCGACCTGCTGCGGGCGCCAGCTCTGCCAATCCTGCCACCAACCCTGTGGCAGGCTGATATCCATGCCGCTCAGCGCCACGTCTTTCAGGGTCAGCTTCTGCTGCTGGCTATCGAGGGAGAGCTCGACATTGAACTCCCCTTCATAGGCCTTGCCCTGCAGTTCGCCGTCGATCTGCTGGGGCGAGAAGGCGAGCTTGCCCTTGATCTCCTCCAGCTGGAACAGGCCACGGCCCATGTCGCCCAGGGTGCCGCTCAGATAGCCGGTGGGCTGGTTGCCCGCCTGCCAGTTGAAGGCGGTGAGCTGGCCGCTGAAGTTGTTGAAGGAGAGCTCCTGATTGATGTCGTTGAGGCTGACGCCGTCCAGCTGGCCGCGATCCAGCGACACGCTTTGCAACGGGAAGCGCTGCGGGAAGCCTTGTTGTGTCAGATCCCCCAGCTCCACCCGCATGCCGCGCGCCTTGAGGTCATGCAGTTGCAGGGTGCGGGCGGGCCAGTCCAGCACCATGCCGGTCTCCAGCAGACCGTCGAACAGGTTGGTCACCAGCTTGTCGGTGCGCAGCACTTCTCCTTCCAGCCGTCCTTGCAGGTTGAGACGGGCGAAGGTGAACTGCGGAGTCTCCAGCTGGCCGATATTGAGGCTCAGGTTGGCCTGTGGCTGCCGTTTCGGATCGATCAGCTCCCAGTCGCTCAGGGTGGCGTTGAGACCGCGCAGGGTCAGCTCGGGGCTTTCCAGACTGAGCCGGTCTATGGTGCTGTCGCTGATGGTGAGGGAGTGCACCGGCAGGTTCGGCAGCTGGTTGGGCAGCGGCAGCTTGATGGCGGGGCGAATGAGATCGAGATGGGCGATGCGCACGTCGCGGCTCAGCCAGTCGATGCTCTCGATCTCCAGATAGATCTTGTCGAGGGAGACCGCATCGCCGTAGCGTACCTGCTCTGCCAGCAGGGTGTAGGGGTGGAGCGGGTTGAACACCAGTCGCCCTATGGTGACCGGTACGCCGGTCTGCTGGCTGATCCAGCTGGCGATGGGGCCTTTGGCGCGCTCGGCGTCGAACAGGCCGAGGGCAACCCAGACAAACAGCAGCAGGAAGGCGAAGGTGTAGAGCAGGCCGCGTAGCCAGGAATTCATGGATGCTTTCCTCCTGTTTTGGGATTGGTTGTCAGGCGTTTGAGTAGTGGTCTCGCAGACCGAGCCAGCGGCGGATCAAGGGTTCAACATGGTTGGGATGACGATCCATCAGGAATCTCGCCATCTTCTGTACCTGCGGAATAAGCGGCTGATCCCGCACCAGATCGGCGATCTTGAGGTCGGCCAGACCGGTCTGGCGAGTGCCGAGCAGTTCCCCCGGGCCGCGCAGTTCCAGATCGCGCTGGGCGATGAGGAAGCCGTCGTTGGTCTCCCGCAGCACCCCGAGTCGGCTCTGGGCCGTCTTGGACAAGGGGGCATGATAGAGCAGCACGCAGTGAGAGGCCACCGCCCCCCGGCCAACCCGGCCGCGCAGCTGGTGCAACTGCGCCAGCCCGAGACGTTCCGGGTTCTCGATGATCATCAGGCTGGCGTTGGGCACATCCACCCCCACCTCGATGACGGTGGTGGCGACCAGCAGTTGCAGTATGCCTGCCTTGAACTCCTCCATCACCCGCTGTTTCTCCACCGGCCGCATCCGGCCGTGTACCAGCCCGATATGCAGATCGGGCAACAGGTTCTGCAGCTCGGCAGCGGTATCCTCGGCGGCCTGACACTCCAGCACCTCCGACTCCTCGATCAGGGTGCAGACCCAGTAGGCCTGCTTGCCCTCGGTGCAGGCGAGTTTGACCCGCTCGATTACATCGCCGCGACGGCTGTCGGGCAGCGCCACAGTGGTGATGGGGGTACGGCCCGGCGGCAGTTCGTCGATGATCGAGGTGTCGAGGTCGGCATAGGCTGTCATCGCCAGCGTGCGGGGGATGGGGGTAGCGGTCATGATGAGCTGATGGGGATGTACCCCCTCCCGCTCCCCTTTCTCGCGCAGGGCGAGGCGCTGATGCACCCCGAATCTGTGCTGTTCATCGATGATGACCAAGGCGAGGCGCTGGAACACCACCAGCTCCTGAAAGATGGCGTGGGTGCCCACCACCATCTTGACGCTGCCATCTTTGATCGCGGCCAGCGACTCTTCCCGCGCCTTGCCTTTCTGTTTGCCCGCCAGCCAGCCGACTCCGATGCCGAGCGGCTCCAGCCACTTGGCGAAGTTGATGGCGTGCTGTTCCGCCAGCAGCTCGGTCGGCGCCATCAAGCCCACCTGACAGCCGTTGCCGATAGCTTGCAGGGCGGCCAGCGCCGCGACCAGGGTCTTGCCGGAGCCTACGTCACCCTGCACCAGCCGCATCATGGGGTGGCTCTGTTGCAGATCCTTGCTTATCTCGGTCACTACCCGGCTCTGGGCGCCGGTGGGCTTGAACGGCAGGGCGCCGAGCAGCTGTTCAACCAGCTCGGGCGCCGGTTTGAGCGCGCGGGCCAGCTGGGTTTGCGCCTGAGCGCGCACCTTGAGTACCGAGAGGTTGTGAGCCAGCAGCTCCTCCAGTACCAGTCGCTGCTGGGCCGGATGCTGGCCGCTTTCCAGCAGCGGCAGCGCCACCGAGGGGGGCGGGCGGTGCAGCAGCTTCAGGGCGGCGGCCAGCTCAATCTGGTGGGGATAGAGGCCGGCGGGCAGCAGCTCCTCCACGCCATAGAGGTCGAGCTGGGCCAGCGCCTGATCGGTGAGGTTGCGCAGGGTGAGCTGGCGCAGCCCTTCGGTAGTCGGGTAGACGGGGGTGAGCGCCTCTTCGGTCTGGCCGACTTGCTCCTCGCCGAGCAGCTTGTACTCGGGGTGGGCCATCTCCAGCCCGTATTTGCCGGGGCGCACCTCGCCAAAGCATCGGATCAGACGGCCCGCCGCCAGACTGTTTTTCTGGGCGGCGGTGAAGTTGAAGAAGCGCAAGGTGAGGGTGCCGGTACCGTCGCTGATGCGACAGACCATCATGCGGCGGCGCCCCATCACCAGCTGAGTGTCCTGGATTTCACCCTCGACGGCGCCGTGCAGGCCGGGCGGCAGATCGCCGATGGGCCACACCTGGGTGCGGTCCTCGTAGCGCAGGGGGAGGTGGAACAGCAGATCCTGTACCGTGGCCAGCCCCAGCCGCTCGAGCTTCTCCAGCATCTTGCTGCCGACACCCTTGAGGCTATCGAGAGGAATTTTATCCAATTTCATCAATTAGATGCCCGGAAACACTGTAAATATGTCCAGATGATAGGGGTTGTTGAGGGGCCGATGCAAGCCGAGTTGCTGCTGGCAGGGCCACCAAGGCGGGGGAAACGGCGGATATAACAAAGGCCTGCCGAAAACGGGAGGCCTTTGTGTGGTTGCCAACAGGCAAAGTGCGGGCGCATGGCGCCCAGGGTCAGATAATCCGCTTGAGCAGCAGATGGGCTTTGACCCGGTGGATCCGTCCCAGCAGCTTGCGCACCTGTTCCGGGTAGTCCTGGATCTGCTCCACCTGATCGAAGTGACTGATCCGCTTGGTGTTGGTCAGGATGTTCTCCCGCTCCGCGTTGAACTGGGGACGCAGCAGGTGGCGACGATCGTGTACCAGCAGGCCATTCTCCAGATCCAGCGCCCAGGCGCGGGGGTTGAGGTTGTTGCCGGTGAGCAGGGCCCACTCGTCATCCACGAAGATCCCTTTGAGATGGTAGGAGTTGCGCTCGCAACACCAGAGCATCAGGTTGAGGCGACCATCGTCGATGTGGCGCTGGTTGCGCTCGGCAAACTTGCGCAGGTTGGTTTCGTAGAGATAGGGCAGGCCACCGATGGTGGAGAACTTCTCTTCCGGCGGAATGAAGAAGTCGTTGGCGGTCTTGTCGCCCACTACGATGGTGACTTTGCAACCGCGCTGCAGCAGATCCTCTATATCCTTGCTCAACTCCTTGGGTGGGTTGAAGTAAGGGGTGCAGATGAAGATCTCCCGCTCGGTGGCGCGCACCAGATTGCGGATCATCAGGTTGAGCTGATTGTTGCGCTTGCCCAGACCCACCATGGGGGTGACGGCCACCTCCTGGGTGTTGACCGGCATGGTGCTGAAGCGGTACTGGCTCTGGCGCAGGTTCTGCTTGAAGCGGCGGATCGGCCCCTTCAGCTGTTTGGCGCTGGGGATATCGCTGTGATCCAGTCGCTGCACCGCGTCGCTCTTCACGAACAGATCATCCACGTAGTTGACCATGCTGCGGGCCAGCTCCGGGCTGGTGATCTGGTGATAGCGATCGAAGCGGTAGCGATCCTGCTGGTGCAGGTAGATGTCGTTGAGGCTGGCGCCGGAGTAGAGCACCACATCATCAAAGATGAAGCCCTTGAGGTGGAGCACGCCGAGCAGCTCGCGCCCTTTTACCGGCACGCCGTAGATTTCGATCTGGTGCTCGTGTTCGGCAGCCATGGCCTGATACATCAGGTGGTTGCCGCCCTGCTTGCCCTTGCCGATCAGGCCGCGCTGGGCACGGTGAAAGTCGACGAACAGCTTGATGTCGAGGGTCGGATTGCGCTGCTTGGCGGCGTAGAGGGCGGAGAGGATCTCCCGGCCAGCTTCGTCATCCTGCAGATAGAGCGCGACCAGATAGATGCGCCGGGTGGCACTGGCGATAAGCGCAAGAATGCGGCGTTTGAAATCCTGGGCGCTGTAGAGCACTTCAAACTGATCCGCTGCGACGGCGATCTGGGGCAGGCGCGCCAGCAGTTGTCGATAATGGGCCGATGAATGCATAGATAAACCTGAAATCACGGGGTTAAGCGTTCCACTCGGAGCGATGAATAGGCGATTCTAGCAATCTCGCCCTCTCAGCCAAAGAAAGAATCATCATAAAGATGAAAAAGGCCTCACGAGTGAGGCCTTTTTGTCAGCATTTCGCCCTTGTCAGAGGAAGCTGTAGATGATCATCGCCATCACGCCGCCGGTGGTGCCGATGATGGTTTCCATCACGGTCCAGGTCTGCAGGGTCTGCTTCTCGGAGAGGCCGAGGTAGCGGTTGGCCAGCCAGAAACCGGAGTCGTTGACGTGGGAGAGCACGATGGCACCGCCGCCGATGGCGATGGTGACGGCAGCCAGCTGGGCGCCATTCAGGCCGAGCGGCTCCAGCATCGGCAGCACCAGACCGCAGGCGGTCAGCATGGCGACGGTGGCAGAGCCCTGAATCACCCGTACCGCAGCGGCCAGAATGAAGGCCAGTGCGACGATGGGTAGACCGGAGTCGGCCAGCATGTTGCCCAGAGCGGCCCCCACACCTGAATCAACCAGCACCTGTTTGAAGACGCCACCGGCACCGGTAACCAGAATGATGACGCCCGCCGGCTGGATGGCGCTGTTGCAGACGCTCATCACCTCGTCACGGGACATGCCGCGGCGAATACCCAGCAGATAGAAGGCGGCCAGACAGGCGACCATGATGGCGGTGAAGGGGTGACCGATGAACTCCAGCCAGTTGTGCAGGGTGGAGCCCGCTTCGACGAAGCGACCGACGATGGTCTTGAGGCCGATCAGCAGCAGCGGCAGACCGATGAGGCCCATGGCCAGCCCGAAGGAGGGCAGGGATTTGTTGTCATCGTGGACACTGTTCTGGGCATCGGCAGGCAGCGGCACATCGACGATCTTGCTGATGAAGTCACCGAACAGCGGGCCAGCCAGGATCAGCGCTGGTACGGCGGCGATCAGGCCGAACAGGATCATGTAGCCGAAGTCGGCACCCAGCTGGGATGCCACCAGGATCGGGCCCGGCGCCGGAATAAGGAAGGCTTGGCAAGTGGCGATACCCGCCAGCAGGGCGATACCGATCTTCACCACGCTGCCGCCGCCACGACGGACGATGGCGAAGGCGACGCCGATCAGCAGCACCACGGCCACGTCAAAGAAGAGCGGCAGGGCGCAGACAAAGCCGGTCAGGGCCATGGCCCAGTTGGCGCGCTTGACGCCAAACTTGCCGAGCAGAGTGTGGGCTACCCGGTCGAGGGCACCGGTCACTTCCATCACCTTGCCGAACATGGCACCCAGCGCCACCACCACGGCGACGAAACCGAGGGTGCCACCCATCCCTTTCTGGATGGTGGCGGCTATGTCGGCCGGGTTCATGCCGGCGGCGAGACCCGCCACCATGGAGACCAGGATCAGGGCTACCACGGCGTGGAGCCGGGCCTTCATCACCAGGAAGAGCAGCAGCACAATCGAGCCGGCGGCTGTCATGATCAGGGAGAGGTCAGACATTGTTATGCGTTCCTTTTTCCAAGTTCAGTCGTGACACCTTGCCGATCCATCGGCAAACCATATCTTTATGATTTATTTAGATTTATGGCAAGGGCTCAACATCATATGCCCAGGTGACTATAGGTTTGCTCAGTCTGTGGCAGACTTCACATTTTCAATCGTTACCGGTAACATGTTACCGGTAACGTGTTAGATTAGAACCCATCAACAGCTGGTTTTTTGAAAAGTGGGACAGAGGTCAAATTATGGCGGGTAAGTGCATTATCGTGATGGGTGTGTGTGGTAGCGGCAAATCCAGCGTGGGTCTGAAAGTGGCCGAAGCGCTGGGCGCCAAGTTCATCGATGGTGATGACCTGCACCCCAAGGCCAACATCCAGAAGATGGCTGGCGGCAACCCCCTCAACGATGAGGATCGTGCCCCCTGGCTGGAGCGGATCCGCGACGCCGCCTACAGTCTCGAGCAGAAGAACGAGACCGGCATCATTGTCTGTTCCGCCCTCAAAAAGAAGTACCGCGACCAGATCCGCGAAGGCAACGAGTCGGTCAGCTTCATCTTCCTCGATGGCAGCCAGCCGCTGATCCTCGAGCGGATGCGTGCCCGCAAGGGCCATTTCATGCGTGAAAGCATGGTACAAAGTCAGTTCGATACCCTGGAGCGCCCGGATGGCGAAGCCGGTGTATTCCACATTGATATAGACGGCACCTTCGAACAGGTGGTTGACCGCGCCGTCACAGCATTGGAGCAAGCCCAATGATTCATCAGGTAATTTCCGACGTCACCGCCCGCATCCGCGAGCGCAGTGTCGCCCGTCGTCAGGCATTTCTGGCCCGCATCCAGCGTCAGGCAGAGCAGGGCAAGACCCGCGCCGCGCTGGCCTGCGGCAACCTGGCCCACGCCGTGGCCGCCTGCAGCAGTGACGAGAAGGGTCGCATTCTCGATATGACCCGTGCCAACGTCGGCATCGTCACCGCCTACAACGATATGTTGAGCGCCCATCAGCCCTATCAGGGCTATCCGGATCAGATCAAGGCGGTGCTGGCCGAGCTGGGCCACAGTGCCCAGGTCGCTGGCGGCGTGCCCGCCATGTGCGACGGCGTGACTCAGGGTCAGCCGGGGATGGACATGTCCCTCTTCTCCCGCGACCTGATCGCCCAGGCGACCGCGCTGTCGCTCTCTCACAACACCTTTGATGCCACCCTGCTGCTCGGCATCTGCGACAAGATCGCCCCGGGCCAGATCATGGGGGCCCTCTCTCACGCTCACCTGCCGACTGCATTTGTTCCTGCTGGCCCGATGGCGAGCGGCATCAGCAACGACGAGAAGGTGAAGGTGCGTCAGAAGTACGCCGCCGGTGAAGTGGGCCGTGATGCCCTGCTGGAGATGGAGTGCGGCGCCTACCACGCGGCGGGCACCTGCACCTTCTACGGCACCGCCAACACCAACCAGCTGGTGTTCGAGGCCATGGGCCTGATGCTGCCGGGCTCCGCCTTTGTGCACCCGCATAGCGAGCTGCGCCGCGCCCTGACCGCCGAAGCGGCCCGCCGTATCAGCGCCATGATCCCAGGTTCCCCGGCCTATCGCCCGTTGAGCGAGGTGCTGGATGAGCGCTCGCTGGTCAACGGTCTGGTGGCCCTGCTCGCCTCCGGCGGCAGCACCAACCACAGCATCCACATGGTGGCGCTGGCCCGCGCGGCCGGTCTGGTACTGACCTGGGATGACATCAGCGATCTCTCCGACGTGGTGCCGCTGCTGGTTCGCATGTACCCGAACGGCCCGGCCGACGTCAACGCCTTCGAACAGGCAGGCGGCGTGCCCGGCCTGATGCGCCGTCTGGCGCAAGAGGGGCTGATCCACATGGATGCCACTCCGGTCTTTGGCGAGATGCAGGATTACCTCAGCCGTCCGGCACTGGTCGATGGCCAGCTGGTATGGCAGCCGGTGGGCGAGAGCGGCGATGCGAGCGTGCTGTCGCCTTCCGGCAGCGTATTCCAGGCCACCGGCGGCACCAAGCTGCTGGCGGGCAATCTGGGCCGCGCCGTGGTCAAGGTATCCGCCGTGGCTCCCGAGTATCGGGTTATCGAAGCGCCAGCGCGGGTCTTCTCCTCCCAGCATGCGGTGGAAGCGGCCTACAAGGCGGGCGATCTCAATCAGGATGCCGTGATCGTGGTGCGCCACAATGGTCCGGCCGCCAACGGCATGCCGGAGCTGCACAAGCTGATGCCGGTGCTCGGCAACCTGCAGAAGGCGGGTTACAAGGTGGCGCTGGTCACCGATGGCCGCCTCTCCGGTGCCTCCGGCAAGATCCCGGCCGCCATCCACGTCACCCCGGAAGCGCTGCACGGCGGGGCCATCGGCCTGCTGGCCGATGGCGACCTGCTGCGGGTTGACGCGGTAAGCGGCAGCCTCGACTGCCTGACCGATTTGAGTGGCCGTACCCAGGCCGAGATTGACCTCACTCTGGAACAAGAGGGGTGGGGCCGTGAACTGTTCAGCGTGATGCGTCGCGCGGTATCGAGCGCCGAGTGTGGCGCTACCATCTTTGACTAAGGAAGAGCTATGCAGAACTGGAAAGTGACCCCGGCCGAGGTGTTTGCCGCCTCCCCGCTGGTACCCGTGATGGTTATCAACGAACTGGATCAGGCCCTGCCGATGGCCAAGGCGCTGCTCGACGGCGGCATCTCCGTCTTCGAAATCACCCTGCGCACTCCGGTGGCACTCGACGCCATCGCCCTCATCGCCAAGGCGATGCCGGATACCATGGTCGGTGCCGGGACCGTGCTCAACTGCGCGCAGTTTGACGCAGCCGTCGCCGCCGGTGCCCGCTTCGTCATCTCCCCGGGGATGACGCCAGCCCTGCTGGCCCACGCGGCCAAGAGCACGGCGCCGCTGATCCCGGGCGTTGCTACTCCGTCTGAAGTGATGCAGGCGCTGGAAGCGGGCTATGACCACCTGAAGTTCTTCCCGGCTGAAGCGAACGGCGGCACCAAGGCGCTCTCCGCCATTGCCGCGCCGCTGCCCCAGGTGAAGTTCTGCCCGACCGGCGGTATCGGCCCGAAAAACGTGGCCGACTATCTGGCACTCAAGTGCGTGGCCACCGTCGGCGGCTCCTGGATGCTGCCGGCCGATGCGGTCAAGAGCGGCAACTGGGAGGAGGTGACTCGCCTCTCCCGCGAAGCGGTTGAGCTGGTAAAACGCTAAGCGCAAGTCGTGTAGATAAATCGAACAGGCCACCCTCGGGTGGCCTGCTTCTTTTGGCCATTCTGACAGCGGAAAAGCCATTTACAGGGGGCCGTCTGCTCCCTTATGGTCGTGGTCGGTTTCTTATCCGGCTGGCCGATATGTCCTTTCTCCATCGCTCCTGCCCGCAAGGGCACTTCACTCCGCTGCATTGTCATCCGCAGGCCCAGTATTGCTACATGCACGAAGGTGGTGGCGTTATCACCGGCGGTGCTGCCAGCGAGCTGCTGGTTGCCGGCCAGCTCTGCTTTATTCCGGCGGACTGGGAGCACGAGTTTCGCGTGCTGCGCCACTCTCGCCTGTCGCTTATCTATACCGATTCGTCCACATCAGCCCCTTTTGGTCTGCGGCAGGTAACGCCGCTGCTGGCAGGGCTTTTTGCCCGCCTGAGCGAGTTGGAGGAGGGGGCCGAGCGGGAGGCCTATCTGACAGTGATTGGCCACGAGTTGGCGCGAGCTGCCCCGCAAGCGGCCCAGCCTGCGCTGGCGGCCAACCTCGACCCGCGCCTGCTGCGGGTGCTGGAGCGTTTCTGTCAGGCACCCTCCATCAACACCACGCTTGCCGAGCTGGCCATGGATTGCGGCGCTTCGTTGCGCACCCTCAACCGGCTTTTCCTCCAGCTGCTGGGTTGTACCTTCCGCCAGTGGCGCGAGCAGGTGGTGATGGGGCGGGCCCGTCAGTTGCAGTATCAGGGGTTCACATCGGTGCAGATTGCCGACCTGCTTGGTTACGAAGATCCCGCCGCCTTCTCCCGCGCGCTCCAGCGCTTCGCCCGGCGTGGCTCAGCGTCGTGAACCTATGTCGGCATCCTGCTTGCTGCCGCTCAGCAGGCAGGTCACCTCGTCGGTCTGGCAGATCTTGCCGTCGCGAAAGGTGAAGAGACCGCTCACCTTGCAGACCAGCGGGGTGCCATCGTGGCGGGTAGATCGCACCACATGGGTCGAGTGCACCCTGTCCCCTTGCGCGATTGTGGCGACGAACTCGATAGTGGCTTCGGCCAGATGAGCTCTCAGCGCCGCAATGTGCTGGCAAAAGGTAATGTAGTCGAGCTGCTCGCCATTCACCTGCTGGCAGTAGTCCGGGGTGAACCACTGGTCGAGCTCGGCCAGGGTAAAACGAGGATCGCAGACAACGCGCTGCAGGCAGGCTCGCAATCGTTCGGTGTTGTTCATTTTCTGCTCCTGAAATGTGGCTGTAATGCCGGGCCAGCATAGAGCAGAGGATGGTGATAAGAGGTTGCTGTATGCGCCATCATAGCGGGTAAACACGCCATGATGGCTGGGGGGTTAGCCCAGACTCTCCCCGACATAGAGGGAGAAGCCGATATCCTTGCGGGTATCGGGTTGGGATTGGCCGCTGAGACGCGCCAGCAGCATGGTGGCCGCCTCCCGGCCGATCGCTTCCCGCGGGGTGGCGATACTGGCCAGTTTGGGGGTCATGGCGTGGCCGATGTCGAGAGCGTTGCAACCGGCGATGGCGATCTGCTGGGGCACCGGGATCCACTTTGCCTGACACTGCAGCAAGGCGCCCACCGCCAGGTCATCGTTGGTGCAGAACAGGCCGTCGAGGTCGGGATAGCGTACCAGCGCCTGATCCAGCAGCTCGCCCCCCAGAGTGAAGCTGGAGGATTGTTCGGTCAGCAGATGCTGGCCGGTGAGGCCGAAGTCGGTCATCGCCTGATAGTAACCCTCCATCCGCAGCTGGGTGCGCACGTCGAGCCGCGCCCCCAGATAGACTACCTTGCGACGGCCCCGGTGCAGCATCTCTGTTACCATGGCCCGGGCGGCGGCTCTATGGTCCATGCCGACCACCATGTCGATGGGGGTTTGCGGCAGATCCATGGTCTCCACCACCGGAATGCCGGCGGTGGCGATCATCTTGCGGGTGCGTTCGGTGTGCTGGCTGTCGGAGAGGATCAGCCCATCCACGTGATAGGAGAGCAGGGACGCGACCTGCTCCTCCTCCCGCTCCGGGCTGTAGCCGTAGTGGGCCAGCAGGGTCTGGTAGCCAGCCGGTCGGGTTACTGACTCGATGCCGTGGATCACCGCCGAGAAAACCTGGTTGGAGAGGGAGGGGATCAGGATGCCGATCGCCTTGCTGGTCGCGTTGGAGAGAATGTCCGGCGCCCGATTGGGGATATAACCCAGCTCTTCCACCACAGCCGCGATCCGCTCGCGGGTCCCCTCCGCTACGGTCTGCGGGTCGCGCAGATAGCGGCTGACAGTCATCTTGGTCACGCCGGTCTGGTCGGCGATATCTTGCAGGGTGGGGCGGCGCTTGCGGGTGGGGCTCATAGGGGTGTCCAGCGTGGATGTTACATGTAACATTACCGTTTTTGGCGGATAAAGTCAGCATATGAAGCCGTTTTTGCAGGAGTTTTCCGATGATCAGAGGCAAGCAGTTCGTGGATGTCCGGTTCGAGCAACAGGATGTGGAGGGGGAGCAGTTCTCGGAGTGCCGCTTTATCGGCTGTAATTTCTCTTGGCTGGATTTGAGCGATAGCCGCTTCATCGACTGCAGCTTCTACGATCGGGAGAGTGAACGGGGCTGCCTGTTGCAGGGTTGCGAGCTGCGCGAGGCCAGCTTCCTGCGCTGCGATCTCACCATGGCCGATTGCAGCCGCAGCCAGTGTCTGGGGTTGGAGATGCGCGACTGTCAGGCGGTCGGCATCAACTTCGGCCATGCCAGCTTCGCCAACCAGATCACCGCCAAAAGCTACTTCTGCGAGGCCCATCTGACCGGCAACAACTTCAGCTATGCCAGCTTCGAGGGCTGCCTGCTGGAGAAGTGCGAGCTGACCGGCAACCGTTGGCAGGGGGCCAACCTGTTTGGTGCCTCGCTGGTGGGTTCCGATCTCAGCGGCTCCGAGTTTGGCCAGATCGACTGGACCAGCTTCAAGCTGCAGGGCTGCGATCTGCGCCAGTGCGACCTGCCGGGGCTGGATTTGCGGCGGGTCGATCTGCAAGGGGTGCAGATCAACGAGGATCAGCAGCAGACCTTGCTGGAGCAGATCGGTCTGGTTGTCTTCCCCTGAGCCGAGCGGAAAATTAGGTAATTTTTCATCAAATGGGACCGACAATGGGGAGGGCGCTCCTGAAACGACAAAAGCCTGCGTGATGCAGGCTTTTGCTAGTGAGCGTGTGACGCGTTTGTCGGCCGGGTTGACTCAACCCTTGGCCAGCCATTTGGTCGGGTTGATCGCCTCGCCCTGATAGCGAATTTCGAAGTAGAGGCCAGGTCTGTCCTGACCGCCACTGTCACCGACCAGTGCCACCGGTTCACCCTGTTCCACATTCTGGCCAACCTGACGTAGCAGCGACTGATTGTGACCGTAGAGGCTCATATAGCCCTTACCGTGATCGATTACCAGCAGCATACCGAAGCCATCGAGCCAGTCGGCGTAGACCACTTGTCCCGGTGCAACCGCCTTGACCTGGGTTCCTTCGCTGGCGCCGATCAGGGTGCCTTTCCACTTGAGCTGGGCGGTGCGCGGTGAACCGTAGGAGATGAGGATTGGTCCCTGTACCGGCCAGCGCAGGCTGCCATTGGTCTTGAGACCACTGTAGTGACCGGCACTGCTGATGCCCGAGCCACGCTCCGGTTTGCTGCTGGCCACCTCTTCGACCGGTTCTGTCGGTTTGACGGTTTTGTTCTGCTGGGCAGCGAGTCGTTGTTGCTCGGCGAGGCGTTGTTCGGCCAGCTTGCGCTGACGCTCCTGCTCCGCTTTCAGCTTGGCCAGCCGTTCCCGCTCAGCCCGTTCACGGCGTTCCTGCTCTTCCCGCTTGCGACGTAACTCTTCCAGCCGGGCTTTCAGCGCTTTCTCCGCCTTGACCAGCTTGGTGAGCTTCTGCTCGTCATCCTGGACCGACTGCTGCAACTGGTTGCGCACCTTGGCCCGGCTCTGCTGGCTGGCCAGCAGGGTCTGGTGGTGCTCCTGTTGCTCGCTCAGCAGGGCTTGCAGCTTGCTTTCGGTCTCTTTGGTTGCCTGCTGGTTTTTCGCCAGCTTGTCACGGGTGGCGCGCAGGGCGTCGATGGCCTCGATGCGGGCCTTGTTGAGGTAGTCGTAGTAGTCGAGTGAGCGGCTCAGTTTGGCCGGATCCTGCTGATTGAGCAGCAGTTTGAGGTAGTCGTGGTTGCCCGCTTGAAAAGCGCTCTCCGCCTGCTTGGCCAGCAACTGCTTTTGATGTTTGGCTTGAACTTCCAGCGCCAGCTTGTCTTTTTGCAGGGTCGCCAGCGTCTGCTGGTTCTGCTTCAACTGCTGTCTGGTCTGGTTGAGTTTGGCGGCGGCGGCCGAGATGGCCTGCTCGTCAGTCTTGAGCTGGGTATTGAGCTTGGCAAGCTCCTGCTTGCTGAGCTTGATGGTCTTCTGTTGCTCTTTGATCTGGGACTGCATGGTCCCCAGCTGCTGATTGACGGCCAAAGCAGGTTTGCTGGCGCCAAACGACAGGCAAAAAAACAGCGCGCCGGCCAACAGGCCGACGCGACTGGTTTTCTGTGAAATAACTTCGCATCCCCGCATGGGGAAGGATTATTTCAGAATCATCAGGGGCTTGCCAGTCATTTCCGGCGGCACCGGCAGACCCATCAGGGTCAGCATGGTGGGGGCCAGATCGGACAGTTTGCCACCTTCAACTACCTCGGCTTTGCGACCGAAATAGATGAGCGGAACCGGCAGATTGGTGTGGGCGGTGTGGGCCTGACCAGTCTCTTCGTCCAGCATCTTCTCGGCGTTACCGTGGTCGGCAGTGATCAGGCACTCGCCACCCACTTCGGCCAGGGCGTCGGTCACGCGACCGATGCAGTGGTCAACAGCTTCACACGCTTTGACGGCGGCATCGAATACACCGGTGTGACCAACCATGTCGCCATTCGGGTAGTTACAGATGATGACGTCGTACTTGCCGCTCTTGATGGCCGCAACCAGCTTGTCGGTCAGCTCTTCGGAGCTCATCTCCGGCTGCAGGTCATAGGTCGCCACTTTCGGGCTGGCCACGATCTCGCGATCTTCGCCGGTGAAGCAGGACTCTTCGCCACCGTTGAAGAAGAAGGTGACGTGAGCGTACTTCTCGGTTTCGGAGATGCGCAGCTGGGTCTTGCCCTGCTTGGCCAGCCACTCACCCAGGGTGTTGACCAGAGCGGTCGGCGGGTAGGCACAGGCAGTTTTGATGTCGGCCGCGTATTCGGTCAGCATCACGAAGTTCAGCTTCGGCTCGACTGCACGGGCGAAGCCGGTGAAGTCGGTGTCAACGAAGGCGCGGGTGATTTCACGGGCACGGTCGGCACGGAAGTTCATGAAAATCAGCGCATCACCATCTTCCATCGGTGCAGCTTCGCCGATACGGGTCGCCTTGACGAACTCGTCGTTCTCGTCGCGAGCATAGGCGGCAGCCAGTGCTTCGGTGGCGCTCTCGGCGGTGAACTCGCCCTTGCCCTGGGTCATCAGGTCATAGGCTTGCTGCACGCGATCCCAGCGGTTGTCACGGTCCATGGCGAAGTAACGACCGATCATGGAAGCGAAACGACCCTTGCCCAGCTTGGCGAACAGGGCGTCGAACAGCTCGATAGAGGACTGGGCGGAGCGCGGCGGAACGTCACGGCCATCCAGGAAGGCGTGCAGGTAGATCTTCTCGGCGCCACGCTTGGCTGCCATTTCGATCATGCCCATGATGTGCTCTTCGTGGCTGTGTACGCCACCCGGGGACATCAGGCCCATAATGTGAACGGCTTTGCCGTTGGTGACGGCAGCGTCAACAGCCTTGGCCAGCTCGACGTTCTGGAAGAAGTCGCCATCCTGGATGTCTTTGGAGATGCGGGTCAGCTCCTGATAGACGATGCGACCGGCACCTATGTTGACGTGGCCCACTTCGGAGTTGCCCATCTGGCCATCCGGCAGACCCACGTCCAGGCCGGAGCCGGAGATCAGGGTGCTGGTGTAGTCACGGGCCAGACGATCGAGGTTGGGAGTCTTGGCGGCAGCGACGGCGTTGTGCTCTTGCTTGGTGCTGTAGCCCCAACCGTCCATGATGACCAGAACCAAAGGTTTCTTAGCTGTTGACATAAGACTATGTCCTCTCGGATTGGAAAAAATGCGGGAAATGAAACTAGCGTAATATTACTACATCTGCCGAAATAGTCACCTGATAGCCAAGGGGCGCTCCCGCGGCCCCGCAAGCCATGCCCTTCCTGCCATGCTCGCTGCCCAATGATGATGGGAGCCTGCTCGCGCTTTGCCGCCAAGATGGCTGATCTTATCAATACCCCCATGTATACTCGGGCCCTTGTCTTGGTCCCTGGATAGTAGAAGATGCAAGAGTATTTGGATTTTGCGGCCCGTAACCCGCTGCTGACCGCAGCCTGGTTGGGTCTGGCTGGCACCCTGGTTTACACCACTGTGCGTGCCCGTTTGTCCCCGGTAAAAACCGTCAACAATCACACCGCGACCCTGCTGATCAACCGCGAGAATGCTACCGTGGTGGATATTCGCAGTCAGGAAGAGTACGCCAAGGGCCATCTGGCCGGTGCCCAGCACCTGCCGCTGACCCAGATCCAGAGCAATAATCTGGGCCCGGTTGAAAAGCATAAAGATGCCCCCATCATAGTGGTGTGCGAGTCGGGAATGACTGCGGGCGGCGCGGGCCGTCAGCTGAGCAAAGCTGGCTTCAAGCAGGTTTATGTGCTCGGCGGTGGCATGGCCCAATGGCGTGCAGAAAATCTGCCGGTAACCAAGAAACGCTGATTTAAGCAGGGCCTGAGCCCACTTATCCATATAACAAGGAATCAAACGAAATGGCTGACGAGATCAACAACCAGGAAGTACAACCGGAATTCCACATCCAGCGTGTTTACACCAAGGATGTCTCTTTCGAAGCGCCGAACACCCCGCACATCTTCCAGAAAGAGTGGCAGCCGGACGTCAAGCTGGATATGGATACCAAGACCAACATCCTGGCTGAGAGCGTGTACGAGGTTGTCCTTACCCTGACCGTAACTTGCAAACTGGAAACCGAAACTGCCTTCCTGTGCGAAGTACAGCAAGCCGGTATCTTCACCATCGGTAACCTGCCGGAGCCGCAACTGGCTCACTGCCTGGCTGCCTTCTGCCCGAACATCCTGTTCCCGTATGCCCGCGAAGCCGTGGCCAACATGGTGAGCAAGGGTTCCTTCCCGCAGCTGAACCTGGCACCGGTCAACTTCGATGCCCTGTTTGCCCAGCACATGGCGCAAGCACAGGCCCAGCAGGCGACTGCGGAAGCCTGATAATGGCTGACCAGATCGCTATCTCGGTCTTGGGGGCGGGGTCTTATGGCTCCGCCCTTGCCATTTCTCTGGCGCGCAATGGTCATCCGACCCTGCTGTGGGGTCACGACCCCGCTCATGTCGCCGAGCTGGAACAAGACCGCTGCAACAAGGCATTTTTGCCTGATGTCCCTTTTCCCGCCGATCTGCAGCTGACTGCGGATCTGCAACGTGCGGTACAAGCGGCTCCCGTGCTGCTGCTGGTCGTGCCGAGCCATGTATTTGGCGATGTGCTGACCCGGATCAAACCCTTCCTGCGCCCCGATACCCGTATCGCTTGGGCCACCAAGGGTCTGGAGCCGGACAGTGGCCGTCTGCTGCAGGACGTGGCCCGTGAAGTGCTGGGTGACGAGATACCGCTGGCGGTGATTTCCGGTCCCACCTTCGCCAAGGAACTGGCTGCCGGTCTGCCGACCGCCATCTCGGTCGCCTCGACTCACGACGAGTTCGCCGACGATCTCTCCCACTTGCTGCACTGTGGCCGCTCGTTCCGGGTCTATACCAATCCGGACTTCGTCGGTCTACAGCTGGGTGGGGCGGTGAAGAACGTCATCGCCATCGGTGCCGGTCTCTCCGACGGGCTCGGGTTTGGCGCCAATGCTAGAACCGCGCTCATCACCCGGGGTCTGGTGGAGATGCAGCGTCTGGGTGCGGCGCTGGGTGCCGATGCCAAAACCTTTATGGGGATGGCGGGGCTCGGGGATCTGGTGCTCACCTGTACCGACAACCAGTCGCGCAACCGTCGCTTCGGGCTGGCCCTCGGGGCTGGCAAGGATGTGAACACCGCCATGACCGAGATCGGTCAGGTGGTGGAGGGGTATCGCAACACCAAAGAGGTGCATCTGCTGGCGGCCCGCTGCGGCGTCGAGATGCCCATCTGCGAGCAGATCTTCAAGGTGCTCTACGAGGGTAAGAACCCGAAAGAGGCGGCCATCGCTCTGCTGTCGCGAGACAAGAAGGACGAGTAATCTGCCGATTGCCCATGCAAAAGGCCCCGCCAGATGGCGGGGCCTTTTCTTTGCTGCAAGGGCTGCAAATCAGTAGTAGGAGTGGTCGCCGCGCTGGTGCTCGGTGGCGTCTTTCACGCCGTTGAGCTCACCCGGGAACTTCTCCAGCAGCTGCTTCTCGATCCCCTCTTTAAGGGTGTAATCGACCATGGAGCAACCGTTGCAACCACCGCCAAACTGCAGGATGGCCAGTTTGTCTTCAGTCAGCTCGACCAAGGTGACCTTGCCACCGTGACCGGCCAGCATGGGGTTCACTTCGGACATCAACACGTACTCGATGCGCTCGATTAGCGGCGCGTCATCGGCCACTTTACGCATCTTGGCGTTCGGTGCTTTAAGGGTGAGCTGGGAGCCCATCTGATCGGTCACGAAGTCGATGGTGGCATCCACCAGGAAGGGGGCGCTCAGGGGATCGACCATACAGTCGAAGCCGCTGAAGGGCAGGTGTTGATCTTCCGGGTCCACGGCATCGGGCGGGCAATACGATACGCCACACTCGGCATTCTGGGTTCCCGGATTGACCACAAACACCCGGATATTGGTGCCATCAGGCTGTTTTTCCAGCAGTTTACGGAAATGGGCCTGGGCGGCGTCGGAAATGCTGATCATCACTATCCTCATAAACCTGAGTGTACGACTAGGGTATTCATGATAACGCGGTTATTAATGCTTGGGTAGCATGCCGATGGCTACTTGCTGTGCCGCAGGGTACGACAGATTGCCCACACTTCCACCTTTGTGATGCCGCTCTCATGGAGCAAACGGCTGAGCTGACCGGCGGTGGCGCCTGTGGTCACGACGTCATCGAGCAGGGCGACATGGCGATAGTGGTGGGGGCTGATCCGGAATGCCCCGCGCAGATTGCGCCGCCGCTGCCCGGCGCTCAGGGTTGTTTGTTGCGGGGTCGACTTGATGCGCTGCAGCAGGGTGTTGTCGCAGGGAATGTCGGTGAACTCGCCAAGGGCTTGCGCGATCTCCTCCGCCTGATTGAACCCACGCCGCCATTGCCGCCACCAGTGCAGGGGAACCGGAATGATCGCCTCCGGCGGCTCGCAGCCATCCAGATGATCGGCCAAGAGGCGTGCCAGTAGCGGTGCCAGCAGGATCTGACCGGAATATTTGAGCCGGGGGATCAGCATGGGGTAGGGGGTTTGGTAGTCGCCAATCACCTGCAACCGCTCCCAGGGGGGAGGTCTGCGCTGGCAGCGACCACAGACCGGTATGCTCTCTTCTATATAGTCAGCCAGTGGTGCGGCGCAGAGGCGGCATCTCGGCTGTGACTGGTGCAGCGCCTGCCGACACCAGCTGCAGAGCAGGGGCTCGTTGTCACAAGGCTGATGGCAGAGAAGGCAGCTCCCTTGCCAGTCGCCGTGGCTGCCGAGTAGCGGGCTTGCTTTAGCGAGCAGTCGCTTTAACATGCTGACCCCAAGAGCATGAACAGGGATCTTGAGTCTAGATGAGCATATCGGTAGAGCAGTTTGGCCAGGGGCCCGATCTGGTGCTGTTGCACGGTTGGGGGATGAACGGTGCGGTCTGGCATGGCATTGCCCAACAGTTGGCGTCCCACTATCGGGTTCATCTGGTGGATTTGCCCGGCTTTGGCAACAGTCTGCTGGCAGACGAGGTGGATTACAGCCTGCCCTGGCTTGCCGAGCAGGTGGTCGCCATCTTGCCGCAGAAGTGTCATCTGCTTGGCTGGTCGCTCGGCGGTCTGGTGGCAAGCCAGTTGGCGCTGACGCATCCCGATCGGCTGCACTCCCTGATCACGGTAGCAAGCTCTCCCTGCTTTATGGCGCGGGACGAGTGGCCCGGAATTGCCCCCAAGGTACTGACCGGCTTCAACCAGATGCTGGCGGGGGATTTTCGCCAGACCATAGAGCGCTTTCTGGCGATCCAGGCCATGGGCAGTGAACACGCCCGGGACGATATCCGTCAGTTGCGCCACTGGCTGGCCGAGCGCCCGGCGCCCCAGTTTGCCGCACTCGAGGCCGGACTGACGCTGTTGGCCGAGATTGACCTGCGCGAACCGCTGCGGGAGCTGGACCTGCCCTGGTTGCGGATCTATGGCCGACTGGATTCATTGGTGCCCAAGGCGGCCATTCCCCTGCTGGATGATCTCTACCCTGCCAGCTGCAGCGTGACCCTCAACAAGGCCTCACACGCGCCTTTTATCTCCCACCCTGACGAATTCATTGAAATCGTTCGAAATTTTGTTGGCTAAAAAACAGCCTGCAAGCTTCATTAATCCTCTGGTCTGGCGGATAATTAAGCTGTGACCAGAGGAGTAACACCATGCGTATTGATTCTGCTTTCAACAGCGGGGTACAGGGATTTCAGCGAGCCGAGCAGATTGCCGACAAGGCATCCAATCAGATCGCCCGCCTCAACACCCCCAGCGGGGATCAGGTGCAAGTGACCGATGAGCTTGTCAATCTCAAGGTGGCCGAGCAGCAGGCTGGCGCTTCAGCCAAGGTAGTGCAGACCGCCAGCGATATGATGGGAACCCTGATCGACATCCGGGTGTGAGATGAACATCAATGTCAGTCTGCCTCCCCTTATCCCGACACAGCTGCAACCTCAGGTGGAAGCGGCGAGGACGGATAATCGCCGGGCAGAACTGATCCCGCAGGCCCGGGCGGGCCAAGCCTCCGTTGCAGAATCCGAAGTCGGCTCCCAGAAAGAGAAATCCAAAGCCGGTCAGGCTTCCAGCAATCAGAGCTCCCAGAACAGCCGTGAAACCGGGCAATTAGCCCCGACGACACTGCCAGACAATCGCTTTGTCGAGGCAACCGGTGAGGATGGGCAGCGCAAGCAGCAAGATCCCAAACAACAGGAGCAGCAACAGCGGCAAGAGCAGCAGGTTCAGGATCTTGTCGAGCGTGACAAGGAGGTGCGCACTCACGAGCAGGCGCACCAGTCTGCGGGTGGAGAGTACGCCAGCTCGCCCACCTATCAGTTTACGCAAGGGCCGGATGGCAAGCGTTATGCGACGGGTGGCGAAGTCCAGATCGATACCAGTGTCGTACCCGGTGACCCTGCCGCTACCATCGCCAAGATGCAGCAGATCCGCGCTGCAGCGCTGGCGCCTGCCGAGCCTTCCGCGCAGGATTTGGCCGTCGCGCGCAGCGCCGCCGCGAGTGAAGCCAAGGCGCGCAAAGAGCTGATGGTCGAGCAGAGCGCAAAATCGGGCGGCGTGCTGAGTGCCTATATGGACAAGCGCAACAGCGTTATCGCGGGCCACTATCGACAGGCTGTCAGCCCGGCCTCGACCCAGTCCCTCAGTCTGCATATCTGAATCACCCTCGCCAAACTTTCAGCTCCTTTGCCTGTTTTGCAACTAACCTGAAGATCAGGCCCATTCCAATTTCACAGGAGCTGTCATGCATTTCGATGAAGTCAAAGCGGAAGATTTCACCACCTTCTCCCGTGTACCGCCCCCCCACCTGCAGATGGAGCAATTTCTGATGCAGCTCGGAGGAGGAGGAACTGAAGGAACCAGTTTCAAGAAGAAAGTGATGCTGGCGGCTGGCTGGAGCCACACCGGCGTCGTCTCTTACGGCAAGTATCCGCAAGAGGCCTGCAAGGCATTCAACCGGCTGCGGGAGGTGCTGGCCCAGCATGGAGAGCCCGAGAGCATTCTTGCTGCCCTGACGCAGTAATCCTGAGCTTCGCGTGTAAAAAAGCCCCTTGCGGGGCTTTTTGCATTTAGAGCCGTTCCGGAAGGTTTCGTTACTTTTTCGTTTTGGAGAGAGCTGCCGCGAAGGCGTTGCCCATGGCACCACCCATAGGGGCGCTTTGCCGCGGCTCATTTCTTGGCTTGGTGTTGCCAGCACTGCTGTTGCGCGCTTCAGCCGACTTGCGGGCAGCTTGTCCCGCTTTCTCGTCGAGGCGCATGGTGAGGCTGATCCGCTTGCGCGGGGCGTCTACTTCCAGCACCTTGACCCGCACAATGTCGCCCGCCTTGACCACCTCGCGGGGATCCTTGACGAAACGGTCGGTCAGGGAGGAAATGTGCACCAGGCCATCCTGATGGACCCCGATATCGACGAAGGCGCCGAAGTTGGTGACGTTGGTGACCACCCCTTCCAGTACCATCTCGGGCACCAGGTCGCTGATCTGCTCTACCCCTTCCTTGAAGGTCGCGGTTTTGAACTCGGGGCGCGGGTCGCGGCCCGGCTTGTCCAGCTCGCCGATGATGTCGGTGATGGTGGGCACGCCGAATTGCTCATCGGTGTAATCGGCCGGTTTCAGGCTGCGCAGCAGGCTGCTGTTGCCGAGCAGGCTCTCCACTGTCTGTTCCAGCTTGGCGAGGATCCGCTCCACCACCGGATAGGACTCCGGGTGCACCGCCGAGCTGTCGAGGGGATTGCTGCCGCCGCGAATGCGCAGGAAGCCGGCGCACTGTTCGAAGGCTTTGGGGCCGAGTCGGCTCACTTTCAGCAACTGCTGACGGCTCTTGAAGGCGCCGTGCTCATCCCGGTAGGCGACGATGTTCTGGGCCAACGTCTGGGAGAGGCCGGAAACCCGGTTGAGCAGGGCGACCGAGGCGGTGTTCACATCTACCCCGACCGCGTTCACGCAATCCTCGACCACCGCATCCAGCCGGCGGGCCAGCTGGCTCTGACCAACGTCGTGCTGATACTGGCCCACCCCGATGCTCTTGGGATCGATTTTGACCAACTCGGCCAACGGGTCTTGCAGGCGGCGGGCGATGGAGACGGCGCCACGGATCGAGACGTCGAGATCCGGGAACTCCTGGGAGGCGAGCTCGGAGGCTGAGTAGATCGAGGCTCCCGCTTCGCTCACCACTATCTTCTGCGCCTTGGCGGCGGGGTAGCGCTCGAACAGATCGCTGACCAGCCGGTCGGTCTCCCGCGAAGCGGTACCGTTGCCGATGCTGATGAGCTCGACCTTGTGTTTCTGGCACAACTCGCTCAGGGTCTTGAGGCTTTGATCAATCTGGCGTTTTGGTTCGAATGGATAGATGGTGGCGTGATCGACCAGCTTGCCGGTGGCATCCACCACGGCAACCTTGACCCCGGTACGGATGCCCGGATCCAGCCCCATGGTGCAGCGCATGCCGGCCGGGGCCGCCATCAGCAGATCCTTGAGGTTCATGGCGAATACCTTGATCGCCTCCTCCTCTGCCGATTCGCGGATGCGGCCGATCAGCTCGGTCTCCATCTGAAGCGACAACTTGATCTTCCAGGTCCAGCTCACCACCCCCTGCAGCCATTTGTCGGCCGGGCGGTTCTGCAGATTGAGCTTGAGGTGGTGGGCAATGATCCCTTCGCAGGGGCCAGCACTCTCATCGTCACCGGTAACCAGCGCCAGATTGAGGATCCCCTCATTGCGGCCGCGCAGCATGGCCAGCACCCGGTGTGAGGGGGCCTTGTGCAGTGGTTCGTCGTGTTCGAAATAGTCCTTGAACTTGGCCCCTTCCTGCTCCTTGCCTGCCACCACGCGGGCGCGCAGGGTGGCGTTCTGCCACAGGTAGTCGCGCAGCTTCTCCAGCAGGTCGGCCTGCTCGGCGAAGCGTTCCATCAGGATATAGCGGGCGCCGTCGAGGGCTGCCTTGTTGTCGGCAATGCCCTGTTCGGGATTGAGGAAGGCGGCCGCCGCTTGCTCGGGATCCTGCATCGGGTCACTGAGCAGCAGGTTGGCAAGCGGCTCCAACCCGGCTTCGATCGCCATCTGCCCCTTGGTGCGGCGCTTGGGCTTGTAGGGGAGGTAGAGGTCTTCCAGTCGGGTCTTGCTGTCGGCGCCATTCAATTCGCGGGCCAGCTCGGGGGTCAGTTTGCCCTGCTCTTCGATGGAGCGAATGATCACCTGACGGCGATCTTCCAGTTCACGCAGATAGCCGAGGCGGCTCTCCAGAGTACGTAGCTGGCTGTCGTCCAGACCGCCGGTCACCTCTTTACGGTAACGGGCGATAAAGGGCACGGTCGAGCCTTCATCCAGCAGGCGCACTGCGGCCTGCACCTGCTCCGGGCGAGCATTGAGCTCACCGGCAATCTGTCTCTCTATGGTTTGCATCATGATGTTGTTGAGGGCCTCTGTGGTCGAGTCCGCGCCATCAGGCGCCAAGTGTGAGCACTATATGGGGTCGTGTTGCGGGATGCCACCCTGCGCCGGGGTCTGCACCAGTCAGACTGATAAGTCGCAGGGGAGAGCGCATATCTTGCCATTGCACCTGTTGACTCAGGATGTGCCTGTGGCAAGCAACTCACCAGTAGTCCGGCTATTTGGGGTAGCTGATCTCGTTGATATACCAGCAGACGTCACCAACTGGCGTACGGACGATGGCTTCATCACCGACCTCTTTCTTGAGCAGGGCGCGGGCCATGGGGGAGTCGATGGAGATGTAATCCTTGCGCTCGAAGATCTCGTCATAGCCGACGATGCGAAAGCGCTTGGTCTCGCCCTCTTCGTTTTCCACCTCGACCCAGGCGCCGAAGAAGACCTTGCCCTCCTGCGCGGGGGCATAGTCGACGATCCCCAGCTCTTCGAGGCACTTGCGGAGGTAACGCACCCGCCGATCGATCTCCCGCAGCCGCTTCTTGTTGTACTGGTAGTCGGCATTTTCGCTGCGATCCCCCAGACTGGCGGCCCATGCCACCTTCCTGGTGACCTCGGGGCGCTCCTGGCGCCAGAGGAAATCGAGCTCTTCTTTCAGCTTGTTGTAGCCTTCGCGGGTGATCAGCTTTGTCTTCATGGTGATGCGGACCTGTCAAAGAGGGGTATTCATCGCTAACTGCTCGGGAATATTAGCTTTTGTCCTCTTGCTGTCGAGGGAAATCGTGATGGCTCGGCTGGCGCCATTCAGGGAGTCGCTGGCCAGCGCAGTGACTTGATGGCCGTCACGCTCTCGGGATGGGTAATAACCGGTAACATATTTGTGCTTTGCTCCCGCTATATCCCCCCCTAGTATTGGGGGCAGCTAAAGAATGAAGAGGCAAAGCAATGAGTCAGCAGCAATACAAGGTCCTGGTCGTGGACGATGACCTGAAATTACGTTCCCTGTTGGAACGCTATCTCACCGAGCAGGGATTCGTAGTGCGCGGCGTGGCCAATGGCGAGCAGGCCGATCGCTTGCTGACTCGTGAAAACTTCAGCCTGATGGTGCTCGACCTGATGCTGCCGGGGGAGGATGGGCTCTCCATCTGCCGCCGCCTGCGCGAGGCTGGCAACCAGATCCCGGTGCTGATGCTCACCGCCAAAGGGGATGAAGTGGATCGCATCGTCGGGCTCGAGATGGGGGCCGATGACTATCTGCCCAAGCCGTTCAACCCCCGCGAACTGCTGGCGCGGATCCGTGCCGTGCTGCGCCGTCATACCGTCGAGTTGCCCGGGGCCCCCTCGGCTGCAGAGAAGGTGGTCAACTTCGGGGCCTTCCAGCTCAATCTCGCGACCCGCGAGCTGAGCCGGGATGGCGAGCCTATGGCGCTCACCAGCGGTGAGTTTGCGGTGCTCAAGGTGCTGGTCAGCCATCCGCGTGAACCGCTCTCCCGCGACAAGCTGATGAATCTGGCCCGTGGCCGCGAATACACCGCCACCGAGCGCAGCATCGACGTGCAGGTCTCTCGTCTGCGCCGCCTGCTGGAGCAGGATCCGGCCCAGCCCCGCTACCTGCAGACCGTCTGGGGTCTGGGATATGTGTTCGTGCCAGATGGTGACGGTGCATGAAAAAGGTCGGCAGCATGTTCTCGCGCATGCTCTGGTTTCTGGCTGCCGTTCTGGTGGTCTATCAAGCAGTCTCCTACGTCACCTTCTACAACTATCTGCTGGCGCCAACCGTCAAGCAGATCAGTCACTTGCTGGCCAACCAGGTCAAGCTGATCTTTCCGGTCAACACTGAACAACTGGCGCTGAGCGAAGATGCCGAGGCGCTGGTCTATGTGACAACCGGTACCGACATCTATACCCAGAGCGAGGCGGTGCAGCATGGCTTCAACGAGGCCAAGCCGTACCCCTATCTGGAGGAGAATATCAGCCGCGAACTGGGTGGCCCGGCCAAGGTGCGGGTCGAGATCCAGGATCACTACATCATCTGGATCCAGCCGCCGCAGGCCAGCAAAATCTGGGTGCGGATCCCGCTGACCGAGATTGAAGATGACGATATCGAACCCCTCATCATCTATTTGAGCGTGCTGCTGGTGATCACCCTGTTTGCGGCTTGGCGCTTTGCCCGGCAGCTGGTGCGCCCGCTCGAGGATCTCGAGGCTGGTGCCGTTGCTGTGGCTAGAGGCCATTTCCCGGAGGCGCTGGGGGAGCTTGGCTCACGGGAAGTGCGGCGACTGACCCGCACCTTCAACCATATGTCGCACTCCATCAAGAGCCTGATCGAAGAGCGTAACCTGATGATGGCGGGGGTCTCCCATGATCTGCGTACCCCGCTGACCCGCATCCGGCTGGCCACCG
>NZ_QAJD01000150.1:18999-24739 GCF_003061465.1 Aeromonas sp. HMWF017 | reverse complement strand
ATGCTGTGAGTGCCCACACAGATTGCTTGATTCAAATTGTTAAAGAGCGACGCAGCTTTTGCTGCTGCGGGAGTGGCATTCTACTCAACCACCTTCTCGAGTCAAGCCTTATTTTCAAAGGCTTTTCGAGGTTATCGACTTGGCTTTCTGCGTTGCCGCTTGCCCTGTCGATGGAGGCGCATTATAGGGAACAGATTCTTTCTGGCAAGGCTAAATTGCATGTTTTTTTGATAAAACCGCAAAACCGTTCAAACAACAAACAAAAAGAAGAAAGTTCGAGCTAAATCACACATTCTGGAGGCAGATGACAGGCAAGCCCCCTCTCAACTCATATAAGCCATTTCGGATTGTTGACGCGCCAGCCAAAGCTCCTCCATCTCCAACAAGGTTTGATAGATTTTCTCCGCCTGCTCTGGTCGGCTGAACAGATAGCCCTGCCCATACAAGTGGATATCGGTCAGAGATCGCAATACATCCAACTGCGCCTGTGTCTCAATCCCTTCACACACCAGACTCTTGCCCAGCATCGACCCCATCCGACAAATATTGGCGACCAGTTCGGATGCCTCCATTGAGGTGTCAATGCCCTGTACAAATGAACGGTCGATCTTCACCTTGCTGACCGGTAACTTTTGCAGATAACTCAAAGATGAATAACCGGTACCAAAATCATCTAATGCCAGCAGTACCCCCTGCTGATTGAGATCCTGCATCAGTTGCAGCGAATTCTTCACTTCGCGCATGGTGGTATCTTCCGTGACCTCCAGGACCAGGCTACGGGCAGGCAGGTGGTGCTCCATCAATGCCTTAGCCACCAGTTTGAGCAAATTGCGCTGATACATGCCAGGCGAGATATTCACGCACATCTGTAGATCAACCATACCAAGCTGGTGCCACTGATAGAGCTGCTCGCAAGCTGTGTTCAGCACCCAGCTGCCAACCCGTTCGGCAAGCTGGAACTCCTCAGCCACCATAATCACTTCGTTTGGCGGAATGAAACCGAGTTCCGGATGCCGCCAGCGCAGCAGAGCCTCGACAGCTTCACAGCGGCCACTCTCGAGATTGACGATGGGTTGGTAATAGAGTTCCAGCGCATTGTGTTCCAGCGCCATGATCATATCCGACGCCAGATGTTTGCGCCGCGCCGTCTCGTTGAGCAGGGAGTTATCGTAAATCACATAGGGGACATGGGTCTTGCGACTATGGAACAGGGCCTGTTCCGCACGACTCAACAACTCCTGAGTCTTGTCGCTGTCCATCGGATAGAAGGCAATCCCGATCCCGACTTCAAGCCGGAAGGGATAGTTGTCATAGACGATATCTTGCTTCAGCGCATGCAGCAGTCGTGCTACCAGCTCCCTGACCTGACGCAGATCGCTGCTGCCACGCTGGATAATGGCAAATTGATCCCCCCCAAGACGTCCGCTCCACTCTCCCTCTTCGCAGAGCACTCGGATCCGGGTGGCAAACTCACAAAGCAGATAATCACCAGTGTCATAGCCAAACTTGCTGTTGATATCCCTGAAGTCGTTGATATCGACCAGCACCAACCCAAACGGCACCTCCTGTGTGGCGTACAGCTCCATCCGCTCCAGCAAAGCAACCCGATTGGACAACCCGGTCAGGGGATCCCGTCTGGCCGCTCTGAAATGACGACGCCCTTCATATATAAGCAGCATGCTGAGTAGCAGCACTGACATGACCAGACCGGAGACCATCAGCAACAAGGCATTGCGCAATTGGCCAAAATGGCGATCGTTCTCGGAATAGACGTTAATGTTCTTCTGCATCACAGAAGCGAGGGAGTAGGAGAGCGGCTCTTGCAGCGGGGCAAGGCGCATCATGATCTGCTGATAGTCAGATGCACCGCTTTGCAACTTGGTGATGTCGGGCTCTATTTGGCGAATATTGGTTTCAATCAGCTGCACCAGACGCAAGGTTTTCTGCTTGTCCTGCATGCTCTTGCGCAGCTGGCCGCTCAACAGGATGGGCGTTCTGCTCCAGAGAATGTCATAACGCAGCATCAAGGTGTCATGATCAATCCCGCCATAGTGATAGACCTCTACCGCATTGAGGAAACGACCGAGCTCCAGCTGCAACTGCATCAGCGCCCAGGAGACATCATAGGTGTATTTCTCCATCGCTCTGGTCGCATTCTGAATCTGCATCAGGCAATAGAGGGTGCTCCCGGTAAAGGACAGGATGGATACATACAGAATGACGAGCAGTGGCCACGCCCTGGTCTTTCCTTTCACCCCATGCTCCCGTGCTGTTTTTATCAGTGCTGAATATCTATCAAATCCAGCTGCCAGATCATCATGTCGGTATATTCGGATCGCTTCAATTCCGGATATTGATCAAGAGGCAGCATAAACCAGACCGGCCCCTTGTCACGCACACGCATGACAGCGCCATTGTCTTCCCATGCAAGAATGGGCTCGTATTTGGCAACCTTGTCCCATTCAATGCGGATCTGAAAACTGTTCAGCGCCGTCAACGTAATGGTCTTGCCATCCGCGCCGACAGCAGCCAATACATCGGCCAGTTTTGGGCCTCTGTAGGTGTGCGGCTTATCCACCCACGGGTTGCCGGTCACTATCTCATGTTGCGGCAGAGCCTGTAGTTTTGCCAGATCAAACAATACCTTGCCATCAACTTCGTCTGCCGACCTGATGTTACCACCGACTTTCAGGATCACCGGCCCAGTCAGCGCCTCAGCAGCCATCACCGGCATGATGACCAATGAACACAGTAGTGTCAGCCAACCAAACATTTTCATATCGCCCCCAGATTTGCTGTCTCAACAGACTCAGTTTAGCCAGATATAAAAAAACGGCTCGCCTTGAGCGAGCCGTTTGTCAAACAGAGCAAGGGGTATGATTACATCATGCCCATGCCACCCATGCCGCCCATGTCAGGCATGGCAGGGGTATCTTTCTTCGGCAGTTCGGTGACCATGCACTCGGTGGTGATCATCAGACCGGCGATGGAAGAGGCAAACTGCAGGGCGGAACGGGTTACCTTGGTCGGATCCAGGATGCCCATGGCCAGCATGTCGCCATACTGTTCGCTGTAAGCGTTGTAACCGAAGTTGCCTTCGCCGTTCTTCACTGCATTGGCGATGACGGAGGCTTCTTCCCCGGCGTTGATGACGATTTGACGCAGCGGGGCTTCCATGGCGCGCAGGGCAACCTTGATACCGACGTTCTGGTCTTCGTTGTCACCGCGCAGACCCGCCAGTTTGGCAGCAACGCGAACCAGCGCAACACCACCACCTGCAACCACGCCTTCTTCAACAGCGGCGCGGGTAGCGTGCAGGGCATCTTCAACGCGTGCTTTCTTCTCTTTCATCTCGACTTCGGTGGCTGCGCCAACCTTGATCACGGCAACACCGCCAGCCAGCTTGGCTACGCGCTCTTGCAGCTTCTCACGATCGTAGTCGGAAGAGGTCTCTTCGATCTGCTGACGGATCTGGGCAACACGGCCTTCGATCACACCAGCATCACCCACGCCATCGATGATGGTGGTGTTCTCTTTGGTGATGACGATGCGCTTGGCACGACCCAGATCTTCCAGCGTCGCTTTTTCCAGCTCCATGCCAACTTCTTCAGAGATGACGGTACCGCCAGTCAGTACGGCGATATCCTGCAGCATGGCCTTGCGACGGTCACCGAAGCCAGGCGCCTTGACGGCAGCCACTTTCACGATACCGCGCATGGTGTTAACCACCAGAGTCGCCAGCGCTTCGCCTTCTACGTCTTCAGCAACAATCAGCAGCGGCTTGCCAGCTTTGGCAACGCCTTCCAGCACCGGCAGCATTTCGCGAATGTTGGAGACTTTCTTGTCAACCAGCAGGATGAACGGGTCGTCCAGTTCAACGGAACCGGTCTCTTGCTTGTTGATGAAGTAGGGGGACAGGTAGCCGCGGTCGAACTGCATACCTTCAACAACTGCCAGCTCATCTTCCAGACCCTGACCATCTTCAACGGTGATGACGCCATCGCGACCCACTTTGTCCATGGCTTCAGCAATCAGCTTGCCCACTTTCTCGTCGGAGTTGGCGGAGATGGTGCCCACCTGAGCGATGGCATTGCTGTCAGCGCACGGCTGGGACAGTGCTTGCAGTTCAGCGACAGCAGCCACAACGGCCTTGTCGATACCGCGCTTCAGATCCATCGGGTTCATACCGGCGGCAACGGCTTTCAGACCTTCGTTGACGATAGCCTGAGCCAGAACGGTTGCAGTAGTAGTACCGTCACCCGCAGCGTCGTTCGCTTTGGAAGCCACTTCCTTGACCATCTGGGCGCCCATGTTCTGGAACTTGTCTTCCAGCTCGATTTCGCGCGCAACAGACACACCATCTTTAGTGATGGTGGGGGCGCCGAAGGACTTGTCCAGCACCACGTTGCGGCCTTTCGGGCCCAGAGTCACCTTGACGGCATCAGCCAGGATGTTTACGCCTTCCAGCATCTTGATGCGGGCTTCGTTACCAAACTTAACGTCTTTAGCTGCCATTTTTCTTCAATCCTTAAATCAATTCGGGGAAAAGGAGGATGGATTACTCTTCGACAATCGCCAGGATGTCGGTTTCGGAGAGGATCAGGACGTCCTGACCATCCAGCTTCTCGGTCTTCACACCGTAGCCTTCGTTGAAGATAACTTTGTCACCAACCTTCACGGCCAGCGCTTTGACTTCGCCATTATCCAGGATGCGACCAGTCCCCACGGCAAGCACTTCACCACGGGTGGACTTCTGGGCCGCAGTACCAGTCAAGACGATACCGCCGGCAGATTTGGCTTCAGCTTCGATGCGCTTGATGATGACGCGGTCGTGCAGTGGACGAATTTTCATCGATAACTCTCCCAAAATGAGTCTCATTGTTGCTTTGAGGAATGGCCGTTCCAGGCCAAATTAGATATGTCCCTGATGTGGGGCAGAGTTGCTAACCCTTCAAGGGCAAATACAAAAAAAATTTTTTCACGTACTATAAACATCTTCGATGGTTCAGCCATGTCCGCACTCTGGTGCAAGGTCGGTTCAAGCCGCCCGTTTTCCATGCCAGAACCTTCAAAGCCAGCTGTAGAGACGAGCCCTTGACCCGCACCAACCCCATGCTGACAGCCCCTATTCCGGTCGTACTGCGCCAGATGACGGGCCCCATGATCTTCGGCATCATCGCCATTCTGGCCTTCAATCTGGTCGATACCTTTTTTATCGGTATGCTGGGCACCGAAGCTCTGGCCGCCATCAGTTTTACCTTTCCTGTCACTTTTGTGGTTACCTCGCTGGCGATGGGATTGGGCGCCGGATTGTCAGCGGTGATCGGTCATACCCTGGGGCAGGGCAAGCACGATGAGGCAGCCCATCTCGCCACCGACAGCCTGTTTCTGGCGGTGATTATGGTGGCCCTGCTCTCCGCGGGGGGCGCTCTCACCATCAAGCCCTTGTTTACTCTGCTGGGGGCCAGCGCCGAGCTTATCTCCCTCATCCATGACTACATGCTGATCTGGTATCTCACCGTCCCCATGCTGGTGCTGCCCATGGTGGGCAATGCCGCCATCCGGGCGACCGGCGATACAAAAACTCCCAGTCTGGTGATGGCAGTAGCCGGGCTAGTCAACGGGGTACTGGATCCTCTCTTGATCTTCGGTATCGGCCCCTTTCCGGAATGGGGGATCCGCGGGGCAGCCATCGCGACTTCTATCTCCTGGTTGATGGCGATGCTGGTCAGCCTCTATA
>NZ_QAJD01000150.1:18004-18971 GCF_003061465.1 Aeromonas sp. HMWF017 | reverse complement strand
GGGCCCGGTTGCTGTCCCACTGGCGGGCCTTGCTCCATGTCGCCGTCCCCGCCTCTTTTACCAATATGCTCAACCCCCTGGCCAATGCGGTGCTGATGACGATCTTTGCAGGACTGGGTACCGAGGTGGTGGCCGCTTACGGCGCCGCATCGCGGGTTGAGGCGCTGCTGCTGATTGTGATGATGGCCCTTGCCTCCGTGCTGGCCCCTTTCATCTCGCAAAACTGCGGTGCAGGTAATCCGGCCCGCGCCAAGGCTGCGCTGCAAAGCTGCATGGGGTTTGCGTTGCTGTTTCAGCTCGCCATCTATGGCCTGACCTGGCTACTGGCGCCACTCATCGCCAATCTGTTCAGCGATCATCCGCAGGTCATTCGCCTGATTGTTCTCTATCTACACCTAGTGCCGATCGGTTACGGCTTTCAGGGCATGGTGATGCTGCTGGCATCGGCACTCAATGGCGTGCGGGCATCCAGTATTTCTTTCTTGTTCAACGGATTGCGGCTGTTTGGTTTTCTATTGCCAGGAGCCTGGCTGGGGGCAAAGCTGGGGGGAGAACAGGGGATATATCTGGGGATCTTGCTGGCCAATCTGGCGGCGGGCACCCTCGCATGGTGGTATGCCCGACACCGCTTCGAGGCCTTGTGCCATCAGGGCAAACCCTGATTCAGTCACTCGCCTCGGGTTTTCGTCTCGTCGATTACTCTTTACGCTCACTCTTTGCGCTCAAATTCGCCTTCGATGGTGGTGCCGCCCTGCTTGGCGTTCTCCAGATGCTCATCGGACGGTGCGTTGCCAAACGGCGATTGAGTACGCTGGAAACCGCCCATCTGCATCCGGAACTGGCTGCTGCCGATCAGCTTGTCAGCCAGTTTGTTGCGCAGCCAGGGTTGCAGCAACAGCACACCGAAAATGTCGGTCACAAAACCCGGGATAATCAGCAGCAAACCGGCCAACGCCAGCATCATGCC
>NZ_QAJD01000150.1:0-17994 GCF_003061465.1 Aeromonas sp. HMWF017 | reverse complement strand
GCACTGAACAGGGTCTTGATCCCTTCACTGCGCACCAGCGAGGAGCCCAATACCGCGGTCAGTATGAGCAAGCCGACGGTCGGCAGCGCCCCGATTACCGAGCCGACCTCGATCATCACGGTGAGCTCCAGCACAACCAGACCCACCAACAACAAAAACAACTTGCCCATATCCACTCCAGCACCGGTAAATTGAGAAAAAGTGGCGCCCATCCAACGATGGTCAGAGACGATTTTGCCACCCCATCATCACCACTTTCTGCCCTGAATAAATGGGGGCTGCCCCCCTTTTTTCAAGTTGGTCAACTGACTCCTACGTCATCAGCAATCTAAAAAATCAGCAAAAAGTCACAAAAACTTATAAAAATCATCATGATAAAAACTTCATAACATATGTGTACTTTCCTCAAAGTAATTTGAAAATGTCGCAAATTTAGTGATCCACCTCTAATAACCGATACCTCAATTGGAGTAGTATATTGATTAGTTTTTCGGGAGGTCATTCTCCCAACCGCCCCACTCGATGTGTGGTGCTTCAGGATGAGCTGTGCGCAAGGAACTCGCGACCACTCGGTGAGGATTTTTCCATTTATCTGATTTCTGAGGCATTACAATGAGCGACATCAAGAACGTCCGCATTGAAGAAGACCTGCTGGGCACCAAAGAAGTTTCCAATGATCTCTACTACGGTGTGCACACCCTGCGCGCTGTCGAGAACTTCAAGATCAGCTCTCAGAAGATTTCTGACGTTCCGGAATTCGTCCGCGGTATGGTGCTGACCAAGAAAGCCGCTGCGCTGGCAAACGGTGAATTGGGTACCATCCGTCCTGAAATTGCTGACAAGATCGTAGAAGCCTGCGACCTGATGCTGAACACCGGCAAATGCTTCGACCAGTTCCCGGTCGACGTTTACCAGGGTGGTGCCGGCACCTCCGTCAACATGAACACCAACGAAGTACTGGCCAACATCGCCCTGGAAATCATGGGTCTGGAGAAAGGCCGTTACGACGTCATCAACCCGAACGACCACGTCAACAAGTGCCAGTCCACCAACGATGCCTACCCGACCGGTTTCCGCGTTGCTGTGGTCAACAGCACTGACGTGACCCTGCATGCGCTGGAGCACCTGATCGCGGCATTCGATGCCAAAGCGAAAGAGTTCAAAAACATCCTGAAGATGGGCCGTACCCAGCTGCAGGATGCCGTGCCCATGACCCTGGGTCAGGAGTTCCACGCGTTCGCCGTGACCCTGCGCGAAGAGATCAAATCCATCAAGCGTTGCCAGGAGCTGCTGCTGGAAGTCAACCTGGGCGCTACCGCCATCGGTACCGGCCTGAACACTCCGCCCGAGTACTCTGCGCTGGCCATCAAGCGTCTGGCCGAGATCACCGGCCGTGCCTATGTACCGGCTGAAGATCTGATCGAAGCGACCTCTGACTGCGGCGCCTACGTCATGCTGCACGGCGCCATCAAGCGTCTGGCCATGAAGCTCTCCAAGATCTGTAACGACCTGCGTCTGCTCTCCTCCGGCCCGCGCACTGCACTGAAAGAGATCAACCTGCCGGAAATGCAGGCGGGTTCCTCCATCATGCCGGCCAAGGTCAACCCGGTTATCCCGGAAGTAGTCAACCAGTCCTGCTTCAAGGTATTTGGTAACGACATCACCATCACCTTCGCCGCCGAAGCCGGTCAGCTGCAGCTGAACGTCATGGAGCCGGTAATTGGTCAGGCGATGTTCGAATCCCTGAGTCTGATGGAAAAAGCCTGTATCTCCCTGCGCGAGAAGTGCGTGGAAGGTATCACCGCCAACCCGGAAATCTGCATGAACCACGTGCTGAACTCCATCGGTATCGTGACCTACCTGAACCCCTTCATCGGTCACCACGAAGGGGACATCGTTGGCAAGATCTGCGCCCAGACCGGCAAGAACGTACGCGAAGTCGTACTGGAGCGCGGCCTGCTGAGCGCCGAGCAGCTGGACGAGATCCTCTCCATCGAGAACCTGATGAACCCGCAATACAAGGCCAAGCGTTTCACTCGCGAAGCTGCCGTATAAGCGAGTATGGGCCGGGATCTTCCCGGCCCATTTAAAGTCAGTTCCCGATTGGTCTTTATCCCCAGCCCGATCGGGAATTGGCTTTTTGCCAAATAAAAACCAAAAAACTAAAAAATGGAGTTATCGCTATGATTGGAATCGAGTTACTTGTCGTGCTCGCCGCTATCTATCTGGGCGCCCGGATAGGCAGCATCGGCATCGGCTTTGCCGGTGGTCTGGGGGTTCTGGTCCTGACCTGGGGCCTCGGGGTGCAGATCCCGAGCGACCAGCTGGTCACCTACATCCCCTGGGATGTCATCATGATCATTGCGTCCGTCATTTGCGCCATCGCCTGTATGCAACTGGCTGGCGGGATGGACTATCTGGTCTCCCTGGCTGAAAAAGCGCTGCGCAAGAACCCCAAATACATCACCTTCGCCGCCCCGGTCGTCACCTATCTGATGACCATGCTGGCCGGTACCGGTCACACCGCCTTCTCCACCCTGCCGGTTATCGCCGAAGTGGCCAAAGAGCAGGGGATCCGCCCGTCCCGTCCGCTCTCCATCGCGGTCGTTGCCTCCCAGATCGCCATCACAGCATCCCCGATCTCTGCCGCTGTGGTTGCCTTCTCCGGCATGCTCGAGCCGTTCGGTGTTGACTACCTGACCCTGCTGGCCATCTGCATCCCCTCCACCTTCCTGGCCTGTATCCTGGGTGCCTTCATCGCCAACATGATGGGCAAGCCGCTGGAGCAGGACGAAGTCTATCTGGAGCGTAAAGCCAAGGGCCAGATCAAGCTGCGCGGCACCAGCCAGCTGGAAATCAAACCCTACGCCAAGCTGTCCGTCTGGATCTTCATCGCTGCCATCGTGGCCGTGATGGCCTATGCCACCGCGATCTCCGGTAAAGTTGGCCTCATCACCAACCCGCCGATCCCCCGCGATGGCGCCATCATGGGCATCATGCTGGCCGCAGCCACCATCATGACTCTGGTGTGCAAACTGGACGCCACTCAAGTGACCAACATGCCGACCTTCAAGTCCGGTATGTCCGCCTGTATCTGCGTACTGGGTGTGGCCTGGCTGGGTAACGTCTTCGTGAAAGGCAACATGGACACCATCCAGCTGATCGCTGGCGACCTGCTGAACCAGTACTCCTGGCTGCTGGCCGTGGTGCTGTTCTTCGCCGCCATGCTGCTCTACTCACAGGGTGCAACCACCAAGGCCCTGATGCCTGCTGCTCTGGCGCTGGGTGTCAGCCCGTTGACCGCCATCGCCTCTTTCGCGGCCGTGAGCGCCCTGTTCGTACTGCCGACCTACCCGACCCTGCTGGCCGCGGTAGAGATGGACGACACCGGCTCCACCCGTATCGGTAAGGCGGTCTTCAACCACCCCTTCTTCGTACCGGGCACCGCCACCATCGCCATCGCCGTGGCACTGGGCTTCTTCTTCGGCGGCATCCTGCTGTAATTCATCGCCTGCCGATCGCCAAATAAAAATCCCCGCCAGTTGGCGGGGATTTTTTTATCTTTTTACTCTGTGCTTGGCTGTCTGGCAGCAAGAGACCTGACGTCTTATCCGAATGGCTCAACCACGGCAACAGCAGACACCACAACAGCGTGCCAGCGGCGCTATAACCACCGCAGCCGGATTGCAGGAGCGATAGGCCACCATGGTACTCACCACCACGCCAGAAGGCGGGATCAGTCGGATCAGACCGGATCCAGGGTATCCAGCGGCCAGCGCGGCACGGCTTTAACAACCAGCGGCTCAAACACGCCTGCTTTCAGGCGCTGCATACCGGCGTAAGCGATCATGGCGCCGTTATCGGTGCAATATTCAGTGCGCGGATAGAACACCTCGCCCTTGAGGCTCTCCATCAGCTCCGCCAGCTGGGCACGCAGATGACGGTTGGCACTGACGCCACCGGCGACCACCAGACGCTTAAGACCGGTCTCTTTCAAAGCACGACGGCACTTGATGGCCAGGGTATCAACCACCGCATCTTCAAACGCCCGAGCGATATCGGCGCGGGTCTGTTCATCATCACCATTGGCGGCGATGGTGTTTGCTGTGAAGGTCTTGAGGCCGGAGAAGCTCATGTCGAGCCCGGGACGGTCAGTCATGGGACGGGGGAAGTGGAAGCGCCCCTTAGTACCCTTCTCGGCCAGACGGGAGAGCAGCGGGCCACCCGGATAGTCCAGCCCCATCAGCTTGGCGGTCTTGTCGAACGCTTCGCCAGCGGCATCATCGATGGATTCGCCCAACAGCTGATAGCTGCCGATGCCATCAACCCGCACCAGCATGGAGTGACCACCGGAGACCAGCAGCGCCACGAAGGGGAACTCGGGGGCTTTCTCTTCCAGCATGGGGGCCAGCAGGTGGCCTTCCATATGATGGACGGCGATAGCCGGCTTGTTCCACGCCATCGCCAGCGAGCGGCCAATGGTCGCCCCCACCAGAATGGCGCCAACCAGACCCGGACCCGCGGTATACGCGATGCCGTCGATGTCATCTTTGCCCAGTCCCGCCTCTTGCAATGCGGCCTGGATCAACGGGATCGTCTTGCGAACATGATCCCGGCTGGCGAGCTCGGGGACAACGCCACCGTAGTCCGCATGCAGCTTGACCTGGCTGTATAACTGATGGGAAAGAATCCCTTTTTGATCGTCGAAGATCGCGATCCCGGTTTCGTCACAGGATGTCTCTATGCCCAATACACGCATTGCTAAAAAATTTCACTGCTAAAATGAGACGGCTATGGTAACCTTCGCGGGTTTTTTAAACCAGAGCGATCTCTGCGGGTTTACTTTCATTCCCTGTCCAGAGTATAATTTCGCACCATTTTAAGACATGCTGATCGATTGAAGGTCAGCTAACAATTTATCACTGAGGTGAAAGGCACATGCCAGTAATCAAAGTCCGTGAAAATGAGCCGTTTGACGTTGCTCTGCGTCGTTTCAAGCGTTCTTGCGAAAAAGCCGGTATCCTGTCCGAAGTTCGTAGCCGTGAGTTCTACGAGAAGCCGACTACCATTCGTAAGCGCGCCAAAGCGTCTGCTGTCAAGCGTCACGCCAAGAAGCTGTCTCGCGAAAACGCACGTCGTATCCGCCTGTACTAATCGGGAGATATTGCCGTGTCTCTGAAGGATCAACTCAAGGATCAGCAAAAGCTCGCCATGCTTGCCAAAGATAAGGCACGTCTGGGAGCGATCCGCTTGTTGATGGCAGAAATCAAGCAACGTGAAGTCGATACCCGTATCGAGCTAAATGATGAGGATATCCTCGCTGTCGTGACCAAAATGGTCAAACAGCGCCGCGATTCCATCAGCCAATTTGAAGCTGCCGGTCGCCAGGATCTCGCCGACAAAGAGTCCGCCGAGATCGTTGTGTTGCAGGAATTCCTGCCGCAACAGCTGACCGCAGATGAAATTGCCGCCCTGATCGAGCAAGCCATCACTGAAAGTGGTGCTGCCGTCATGGCTGATATGGGCAAGGTCATGGCTGTCTTGAAGCCGAAAATTCAGGGGCGTGCCGATGTCGGCGCCGTCAGTGCTCAGGTGAAAACCCGCTTGGCGTAACAGGCAACTCTCTTGTTTGGTCGAAGAAGCCGTGCTTCCCTTGGAATGCGCGGCTTTTTTATTTTCTCCGCAATGAAACAGGACGGTTATGGCAGGCAGGATCCCCCAATCCTTTATCGACGATCTGCTCGTACGCACAGACATAGTCGAGCTGATCGACTCGCGAGTGCGGCTGAAAAAAGCCGGTAAGAACTACCAGGCTTGCTGCCCTTTTCATAACGAAAAAAGCCCCTCTTTTACCGTCAGCCAGGAGAAGCAGTTCTACCACTGTTTCGGTTGTGGCGCCCACGGCAACGCCATCGGCTTTGTCATGGAGTACGACGGTCTCGAATTTCCCGATGCCATCGAAGAGCTCGCCAGCATGCAAGGCATGCAGGTACCTCGCGAGCAGAGCATCGGCGGCTCGGCCAATAGCCAGCCCGCCGTCAGCAAGGATCTGTTCGAGCTGATGAACCAGATCGCCCGCTTCTACGAGAGCAATCTCAAGAGCGCTCCCCATGCGGTGGAGTACCTCAAAGGCCGCGGCCTGACCGGTGAAGTGGTCAAACGATTCAACATTGGCTATGCACCCAGCGATTGGGATCAGGTGCGCCGCCGCTTTGGTGCCAGCCGGGATCACGAGCAGTTGCTTATCTCGGGCGGCATGCTCATCACCCGTGACAATGGCCCGGGGAGTTATGATCGTTTCCGCGATCGCATCATGTTCCCGATCCGTGACAAGCGTGGCCGGGTCATCGGTTTCGGTGGCCGGGTGCTGGGTGATGGCACCCCCAAATACCTGAACTCACCGGAGACCCCCATCTTCCATAAAGGGCGGGAGCTGTTCGGTCTCTACGAAGTGAAGCAGGCACACAAGGATCCACGCAGGATCCTGGTGGTGGAAGGCTACATGGATGTGGTGGCGCTCGGTCAGTACGACATCGACTATGCAGTGGCGGCACTGGGCACTGCGACCACCAGCGACCATATCCACACCCTGTTTCGCACCACCGCCGAGGTAGTCTGCTGCTACGACGGTGACAACGCCGGTCGTGAAGCCGCCTGGCGCGCGCTGGATAATGCCCTCCCTCATCTGCAGGATGGCCGCGAGCTGAAGTTCGTGTTCCTGCCCGATGGCGAGGATCCCGACTCGCTGGTACGTCAGATCGGCAAGGAGGGCTTCGAAGCCCTGCTCGATGAAGCCCAGCCATTCGCCGACTTCATGTTCGAGCGTCTCGGGCGGGATGCGGCGCTCTCCGGTGAGGCAGGCAAGTTCGAAGTGGCCAACAAGGCCGCCGAGCTTATTCGTCGCGTACCGGAAGGGTTTACCCGCGAAGGGCTGATCACCCGCCTCTCCAGCATGATGCGCTGGGGTGAGAACAAGCAGCGCATCGCCGAGCTCTTTGCCCGCAACAGTCAGCCCAAGGCCGAGGTCAACAAACCCAAGGCAGCCAAGCTGACGCCACTGCGGCGTGCGCTGGCACTCATGGTGCAATATCCGGCAGTAACGGCTGAGCTTCCCCCCATGCCGGAATTGGCCGGGCTACGTGTACAGGGCATCAAGTTCCTGCTGCAACTGCACCAGCAGATCTTGGCACAGCCCGGTATTACCACAGGTATCCTGCTGGAACACTGGCGTGGTACCAAGGAGGGAGAGATCCTTGCTCAGCTGGCCATGCACGACCTGTTCGAGGAGATCAAACTCGATCAGGAGCCGGATATTCTGGGAGAATTGCAGGACACTTTCGTCGGCTTCATCAACCAGTTTCTGAAACAGCGGATCGAAGAATTGCAGGCCAAAGTGGCTCAGGAAGGACTAAGCTCCGAAGAAACCCAAGAGCTGATGATGCTGATAAGAGAGGTGCAAATTGAGAAAAGAAATGAGAGTGGGGCTTGATATTTGAGTGATTAGTCCCAATATGGATAGCGTTGCCCGAATCGACGGGATGAAAAGCAAAATTTTTATAACCGCCTGGCCCCGACAATACTGCGGGCAGGGGTTTCTCATGACCGACGCCGCAACCAGACATAGCATGTCTGGCGGTTTTCTATTAGAATTGGCTATTTGCGCAGCAGCGCACTGTACGCGCAACCTAGCAACACCAACCGGATGAGTTCTATGGAGCAAACCCCGCAGTCTCAGCTTAAACTCCTCGTTGCCAAAGGTAAAGAACAGGGCTACCTGACCTATGCCGAGGTGAACGATCACCTCCCGCAAGACATTGTCGATTCAGACCAGATCGAAGACATCATTCAGATGATCAACGATATGGGCATTCAAGTGGTTGAAAACGCTCCGGATGCCGATGACCTTATCATGGCTGAAGGTGGTACCGCCGATGAGGACGCTGCCGAAGCAGCGGCCCAGGCTCTGGCATCTGTTGAATCTGAGATTGGTCGCACGACCGATCCCGTCCGCATGTACATGCGGGAAATGGGTACCGTCGAACTGCTGACCCGTGAAGGCGAAATCGACATCGCCAAGCGGATCGAAGACGGTATCAACCAGGTACAAAGCTCCGTAGCCGAGTACCCTGAAGCAATTACTTACCTGCTCGAACAGTACGACAAGTATGAAGCCGAGCAGCTCCGTCTCTCTGACATCATCTCTGGCTTTATTGACCCGAACGAAACTGAAGACATGGCACCTACCGCCACGCATATCGGTTCCGAGCTCGGCGAAGACGATCTGGCCGACGAAGATGAAGAAGACGAAGAAGACGAAGACGAAGATGGCGACAGCTCTGACGACGACGGTGACGGCGGTCCGGATCCGGAAGTTGCTCGTGAAAAGTTCGGCGAACTGCGTGCCCAGTATGAAGTGACCCGCCTCTCCATTCAGAAGAATGGTCGCGCGCACGAAGATACCCAGGCCGCCATCGCCCAGCTGGCCGATGTATTCCGCCAATTCCGCCTGATGCCCAAGCAGTTCGATCGCCTGGTCAACAACATGCGTGAAATGATGGAGCGCGTCCGCGTGCAGGAACGCATCATCATGAAGCTCTGCGTTGAGCAGGCCAAGATGCCGAAGAAAACCTTCGTCGCGGCCTTCACCAACAATGAGTGTGAAACTGCCTGGTTCGAATACCAGAAGCAGGCTGGCAAAGCCTGGTCTCCCCGTCTGGTTGAAATGGACGAGGATATTCAGCGCGCCATCGGCAAGCTGCAGCAGATTGAAGAAGAGACCGGTCTGTCGATTGCCCAGATCAAGGATATCAACCGTCGTATGAGCATCGGTGAGGCCAAAGCCCGCCGTGCGAAGAAAGAGATGGTTGAGGCCAACTTGCGTCTGGTTATCTCTATCGCCAAGAAATACACCAACCGTGGTCTGCAGTTCCTCGATCTCATCCAGGAAGGCAACATCGGTCTGATGAAGGCGGTAGACAAGTTTGAATACCGTCGTGGCTACAAGTTCTCGACCTATGCAACCTGGTGGATCCGTCAGGCCATTACCCGCTCCATCGCGGATCAGGCACGTACCATCCGTATCCCGGTACACATGATCGAGACCATCAACAAGCTCAACCGTATCTCCCGTCAGATGCTGCAGGAGATGGGTCGCGAACCGAACCCGGAAGAGCTGGCGATGCGCATGGGCATGCCGGAAGACAAGATCCGCAAGGTACTGAAAATCGCCAAAGAGCCTATCTCCATGGAGACGCCCATCGGTGATGATGAAGATTCCCACTTGGGCGACTTCATCGAAGATACCACCCTGGCTCTGCCGGCCGACGCAGCCACCAGCGAAAGCCTGCGCAACGCCACCCGCGAAGTGCTGGCTGGCCTGACCGCCCGCGAAGCCAAGGTGCTGCGGATGCGTTTCGGTATCGACATGAACACTGACCACACCCTAGAGGAAGTGGGCAAACAGTTCGACGTTACCCGTGAGCGTATTCGTCAGATCGAAGCCAAGGCACTGCGTAAACTGCGCCACCCGAGCCGCTCGGAAGTGCTGCGCAGCTTCCTGGACGAATAGTCCTGACCCTGTGTCAAACTGCTCTGCCAAAGCCCCGCCATGCGGGGCTTTGTTTTGTCTGGCATTTACCCTTGCGACCCGCTTTGCACCCTCTATCGACCTGGACAATTAGTCGCCAAGTGGTTGATATGCCTATAGACTGCCCTTTCCTCTTCCCCTATAATCCACGCCGCTAAACGCACAATTTGGCCCCTTAGCTCAGTTGGTCAGAGCAGTCGACTCATAATCGATTGGTCGTGGGTTCAAGTCCCCCAGGGGCCACCAAATTGAAAAATGCCGCTCATCATGAGCGGCATTTTTGCATCTGCAGACCGGGTAATGTCCAGTGATGAGCTCGATGAGGTCATAGAAAAGACCCGCCATGGGCGGGTCTGGGCAGGGTCCGGATCAGGCGCCTCACTCAGAGACAAGGAGCCTAATGCTGAGCCTCAGGTTTGCTCGTTGCTGCCGCTCTGGATGGATGAGCGACGCCCGATGGCAGGCAGCATCCGGGTAACCAGATTGCTGCGCTGACGCCAGGAGGTGAAGACGATGGCCAGCAGGTGCAGACCAATCAGTCCCTGCAGCGCCACCACGCACCACTCATGCCACTCGTCAGCCCCCAGTTCAAATCCCGTCTCGGTATTTTGAAACCAGCCGCTGCCAGCAGTGGCCAGCACAACCAGCCAGAGCGCCCACACGGCCAGCTTGCCGCTACCGTGATGACCCGGTGCCGGAGGCTGCCGCTCACGCATCTCGCGCGCTTGCTGGCGAAAATCCTCACCACTGGGGATGAGGGCACCAAGGCGAGCGTAGCCACGGGCAAAAGTAAGCCCCCAGAGCAGACGCAAGGAGACCAGCCCAATGGCGCCGTAACCCAGCCACTCGTGCCACTCCTCCCCCGCTTCGTTAACCCAAAGGTTGCCGATGCAGACTGCCGCCAAGCCCCAATGGGTCAGGCGAACCAGCGGATCCCAGCGAAAGGGCTCACCCTTTTTGCTTGGCATATTTGTGGTACTCCTTCTTCAGGTCGTTGACCTTGGCCAGATGTTCGCGCGCCTTGGCCTCATCACCCGCCTTGAGTGCGGCCAGGCTGGCGTCCAGCTCGGTCTGTACCTCATTCATCCCTTCAAGGAATTTCTCTTTCTTGGCGGCCGGCATGTTCTTCTGCTTGGCCACGTCCAGCTGGGCCTTCATCTCGTTGATGTGCTTCTCCATGGTAGCTGCATCATCAGCCTTGACGGCCTGCTTGTAGTTGAAGCCAATCTTCTTCATCGGCTGTTCCAGATCACCCGCCACGGCAGGCAGGGTCATCAGGCCAAACATCAGAGGCAGCAGCAGGGGGCGGACGGTTTTCAACATGGGATTTCCTTATATAACGACATGCTCGAATTGTTAGGGGTACTTATGAATCCAAACAAGAATTCATCACCAGCATGATGCCATGACTCATGGTGAAACGTTTGTGAAAAATGCTGTTTTTTGTGGCAAATAGTGACAGATATGCCGCGCTTGTTTGCGCTTGGTAACTGATTGAACGCCGGTGACGCGCACCATGAAGATTGTTGAAAGCGGTAAACAGGGACAAAAAACCCCGCCGTAGCGGGGTCTGAATCAGCTGGCCATTTGCGTGCGTCAGTTACTCCTGTTCGCGAGCAATGGCGCGCCAGCCGATATCCTTGCGGTAGAAGACGCCATCCCACTTGATGCGGCCAGCGAGCTGATAGGCACGCAGCTGGGCTTCTGCCACTGTGTGGCCGAGGGCGGTGGCGCACAACACGCGGCCGCCAGCGGTCAGGCTGGTATCGCCCTCCAGGCGGGTACCGGCATGGAACACCTTCTCACCCGCCACTTCATCCACCGGTAAGCCGCTGATGGGGTGGTTGGTGCTGTAATCGCCAGGATAGCCTCCCGCCGCCAACACCACGCCGATAGCGGCGCGGGGATCATAAATGGCCTCTTTCTGATCCAGCTTGCCTGCGCAAGCGGCCAGACAGAGCTCCACCAGATCGGACTGCATCCGCAACATGATGGGCTGGGTCTCGGGATCGCCGAAACGGCAGTTGAACTCGATCACCTTGGGATTGCCTGCGCCGTCGATCATCAGACCGGCGTAGAGGAAACCTGTGTAGACATTGCCTTCGGCCGCCATACCACGCACGGTCGGCATGATCACCTGCTCCATCACGCGTCGATGTACCTCGGCGGTCACTACCGGCGCCGGGGAGTAAGCCCCCATACCGCCGGTGTTGAGGCCGGTATCACCGTCGCCAACCCGCTTGTGATCCTGACTGGTGGCCATCGGCAGCACGTGCTCGCCATCGACCATGACGATGAAGCTCGCCTCTTCACCCTCCAGAAACTCCTCGATCACCACCCGGGAGCCCGCTTCGCCAAAGGCATTGCCGGAGAGCATGTCGCGCACCGCGTCTTCCGCTTCCTGCAAGGTCATGGCGACAATCACCCCCTTGCCCGCCGCCAGACCATCGGCCTTGATGACGATGGGGGCGCCTTTCTCACGCAAGTAGGCGAGCGCAGGCTCCACTTCGGTGAAGTTCTGGTACTCGGCGGTCGGAATGGCGTGACGGGCCAGGAAATCCTTGGTGAAAGCCTTGGAGCCTTCCAGCTGGGCAGCGGCAGCGGTCGGGCCAAAGATGGGCTGACCGGCAGCGCGGAAGGCATCCACCACCCCTTTCACCAGCGGCGCTTCCGGCCCGACGATGGTGAGGCCGACCTGCTTCTCTTTGGCAAAGGCCAGCAACCCTTCGATATCGGTCGCCTCGATGGCGACGTTCTCGACACCCGGCTCAAGCTGGGTGCCTGCGTTGCCCGGCGCAACAAAAACGTGACGCACCAGCGGGGAGTGTTTGGCCTTCCAGGCCAGGGCGTGTTCACGGCCACCGTTGCCAATGATCAGTACTTTCATCGTATCGCTCGCTTCTATTTGTGGTCACTGGACGGCCACCCGGGCCGTCAGTCAGTGGAAATAGTCAGTTGAAAAGAGACAACAAAAGGGCCGCCATCGGCAGCCCCTGACCCATCAATGACGGAAATGGCGCATGTTGGTGAAGACCATGCACATACCGTGCTCGTCGGCGGCATCGATCACTTCCTGATCGCGCATCGAGCCACCCGGCTGGATCACGCAGGAGATACCGGCCTGCGCGGCAGCATCGATACCGTCGCGGAACGGGAAGAAGGCATCGGAGGCCATCACGGAGCCCGCCACGGTCAGCCCTTCGTCCTCCGCCTTGATACCGGCGATTTTGGCCGAATAAACGCGGCTCATCTGGCCTGCGCCGACGCCGATGGTCTGGCCATCTTTGGCGTAGACGATGGCGTTGGATTTGACGAACTTGGCCACTTTCCAGCAGAACAGCAGATCCTGCAGCTCGGCCTCGGTCGGCTGGCGCTTGCTGACCACGGTCAGGTCACCCAGCGTCACCATGCCGAGATCCCGCTCCTGTACCAACAGGCCGCCGTTGACGCGCTTGAGGTCAAACCCTTGCGCCGGAGCAGTCCACTGACCGCATTCGAGCAGACGCACGTTCTGCTTGGCGGCGACCGCATCGCGGGCCTCCTGGCTGACGCTCGGGGCGATGATCACCTCAACAAACTGGCGGGCCACGATGGCTGCCGCAGTGGCGCCATCCAGCTCACGGTTGAAGGCGATGATGCCGCCGAAGGCAGAGGTGGGGTCGGTCTGGTAAGCGCGATCGTAGGCACTCAGCAGGTCGTTACCGATGGCCACGCCGCAGGGGTTGGCATGCTTGACGATGACGCAGGCCGGCTCGTCGAACTCCTTCACACACTCCAGCGCCGCATCGGTATCGGCGATGTTGTTGTAGGAGAGCGCCTTGCCCTGCAGCTGGATAGCGCTGGAGACAGAACCCGGAGCGGCATACTCTTCGGCGTAGAAGGCGGCAGCCTGATGGCTGTTTTCGCCGTAACGCATGTCCTGCTTCTTGATGAACTGGCTGTTGAAGGTGCGCGGGAAGCGGGACTCCTCGTCACCCTCCTTGTTGTCGCCATAAGAGGGCACCATGGTGCCGAAGTAGTTGGCGATCATGCCGTCGTAGGCAGCGGTGTGCTCGAAGGCGGCGATGGCCAGGTCGAAACGGGTCGCCAGTTTCAGGCTGTTGCCGTTGGCATCCATCTCGCGAATAACCCGATCATAGTCGGCAGCTTTGACGACGATGGCGACATCTTTATGGTTTTTGGCGGCAGAACGCACCATGGTCGGGCCGCCGATGTCGATGTTCTCGACCGCATCAGCCAAGGTGCAGCCCGCTTTGGCCACTGTCGCAGCAAAGGGATAGAGGTTGACGACAACCATGTCGATGGGGGAGATAGCGTGCTGGGCCATGATGGCGTCATCCTGATCCCGACGGCCGAGGATGCCGCCATGAACCTTGGGATGCAGGGTCTTGACCCGACCATCCATCATTTCAGGGAAACCCGTGTAGTCGGAGACCTCGGTCACCGGCAGACCCGCCTCGCCGAGCAACTTGGCAGTACCGCCAGTAGAGAGCAGGGCGACGCCGCGTTCGTTGAGTGCCTTGGCAAATTCCAGAATGCCGGTTTTGTCAGACACACTCAGCAGTGCACGGCGAATGGGTCGAGCTTGTTCCATCACACTATCGTCCTCAACATAACGGGGACCGTTCCATGGGAGGCGAGGCTCAACACAGAGAGTCCCCAAATAAATGGAAGTGGGGGGATTTCGCAAACCACTCTCGCCACAGGCCTGACAACGGCGAAAGTGCTTTAAGAAATGCCCGCTTGGTGCGGCGCTCTCTTATGGGCGCGTATTCTACACAAAAAATGTGACGGGTGGTGGATTTTTTAAATAGCAAAACCCTTGTGTGGCGCGGCGTTAAACGTTTGCCGCTTGATTTTTGCCAAACGTTTACCATTTAAGGGTTTTATGGCAAAAGAGCGGCCAAACCAACTTTTGTCTGCCCCTTTTATGCCCTTGGCTGGCAATCGCCCGGCAAAGGGGTGATAGTGGGTTCCGGTTTTGTTGAGTCGCATATCCAACGGGAGAAAAGGGCATGTACCGGATCGGTGAACTGGCCAAGGCGTGCGGGGTCAAGGCGGATACCCTGCGTTTTTACGAGAAGAACGGGCTCATCTCGCCGGGGATCCGCAACGAATCCGGCTACCGCCTCTACAGCGAACAGGACAAGCGGCGACTGGAGTTCATCATTCGCGCCAAGTCGGTGGGCTTCTCCCTTGCCGATATCGGCGAGCTGCTCGATCTCGATACCAACAAGGCCAAGGTCACCTGTCAGGAGGTGAAAGCAGTAGCCGACACCAAGCTGGCCCAAGTGGAGCAGAAGATCATCGAACTGACCCGCTTTCGCGACAACCTGCGCGAGCTTTCCAACATCTGCTGCGGCGGCCCCCGCTCGGCGGAGCACTGCGCCATTCTGGAAACGCTGGAGTCAGGAGCACCAGCTCATCACGAGCATCACGGCCACGATGAGCATGACCCGGTTCACGGCTGACGGCACCAGCCGGGTCATTGCTCCCGCGGCAATTTGGTGACAAAATCGCCGCGTTTTTAACCGGAGCCAATAGATCCGGTTGCCGGGCACTCATCTGAACAGGCGCCCGTAGCGAAAACCGCCATCCAGTGACAAGAGTCAGCACACCAAGAGCAAGAGAGGAGCCGTCATGGCCAAGATCCGGGTCGACCAACCCGCCCTCCCCCATGAGGAGCATGCGCAAGGGGGCAACTATGCCCATCAGCGCGGCGAGATAAAGGATAACCATCTGCACGCCCTGCTCTCTGATCCCCTGTTTCGCAGCCGGGTCGAGCGCAACAAGAAGGGCAAGGGGAGTTACCAGCGCAAGGCCAAATTTGGCAAGCGGTGGGAGCCCGGCCAACAGCAGATGATCCGCGTCTGCTGCTGAGCGGGTTTCTACCGACCATAAACAATCAGGGCGCCATTGGCGCCCTGATTGTTTTGACAGAAGAAGCGATTTGGCAACGCCAACTCACCGCCTCAAAAGCGCACCTCAACAGGCCGCTTACTCATCCATAAAGAGTTCGAGCAGCACGTTAAGGTAACGATGGCCGAGGGAGGTGAGCTGCCAGCTCTCCCCCAGATCCTCGATCAGATCCTTGCTCTGGGCGATGGCGAGTACCGTCTCCACCCGCTCCAGCTCCAGACCTGTGTATGCCTCGAACTCCGCCTTGGGGGCCGGTTCGAACAGCCGGAAGCGGTTCATAAAGTATTCGAGCGGCAGATCGTCCGCCGTCACCTGCCACTGCTCGTCCAGATAGGGACGACCTGGATCCAGATACCCTTTCGGATGCTTCACCTTGGCGGTACGCAGGATCTGTTGGTTTGCGAGATCGGTCACCTTGCCGTGGGCGCCACAGCCAATCCCCAGATAGTCGCCGAAACGCCAGTAGTTGAGGTTGTGATGGCACTGATAGCCCTCTTTGGCGTAAGCCGAGATCTCGTACTGGCGATAACCACTGGCGGTCAGCATGGCGTGGCCCTGCTCGTAGATATCCCACAGGGTGTCATCTTCCGGCAGTTTGGGCGGCTTGGAGGCAAAGGCCGTGTTCGGCTCTATGGTCAACTGATACCAGGAGAGATGCGGCGGGGCGCAGTCAATAGCCTGCTGCAGGTCGTAAAGGGCATCATCCAGACTCTGATCCGGCAGACCGTGCATCAGATCCAGATTGAAGGTGGGCAACTTGATGGCGTGGGCCAGTGCGGCAGCCTTGCGCGCCTCTTCCGGGCCGTGAATGCGGCCGAGACGGGTCAGCTTCTCCTGCTGGAAGCTCTGTACCCCGATGGAGATGCGGTTGATGCCGGCACGCTGGAAACCGGCGAACTTGTCCGCCTCCACCGTGCCCGGGTTGGCCTCCATGGTGATCTCGCAATTCGCAGTCAGTGGAATGCGAGCACGCACCCCGTCCAGCAGGGTTTGCATCGCCTCCACCGTCAGCAGGCTGGGGGTGCCGCCACCGATGAAGATGGAGGAGAGCGGTCGTCCCTGCGCCCACTTCAGATCCTGCTCGAGATCCTCCAGCAGGGCCGCCACATACTCGAGATGGGGCAACTCCCCCTTCTGGGCATGGGAGTTGAAGTCACAATAGGGGCACTTCTGGACACACCAGGGCACGTGGATATAAAGGGAGAGAGGCGGCAATTGCAGCATGGACGTTCCAATAAAACGGGGGCTCAAGGCCCCCATTGTAGATGACAATATGCGATGGGCGGTGGAGGCTTAACTCAGTGAGCCGCCAGCGCCGCTTTCAGTTTGGCCAGCGCCTGGGCACGGTGGCTCAGCTGGTTTTTCAGCTCGGCCGGCATCTGGGCGGCGGTGCAGTCGTGATCCGGCACGAAGAAGACGGGGTCATAGCCAAAGCCATGCTGACCGCGCTGCTCGTCGATGATCATCCCTTCCCAGCTCGCCTGACAGATGATGGGGGTGGGATCGTCGGCGTGGCGCATATAGACCAGCACACACCAGAATCGTGCGCTCTTGAGGTAATCGGGTGCACCTTTGAGCTCAGCCAGCAGCTTCTCGATATTGGCCTTGTCACCGGCACCCTGACCGGCAAAGCGGGCGGAGTAGACCCCGGGACGGCCTTGCAGCAGATCCACTTCCAGACCGGAGTCATCGGCAACGGCGGGCAGGCCGGTGATGCGGGCGGCGTGGCGCGCCTTGATGATGGCGTTTTCAACGAAGGTGGTGCCGGTCTCGTCAGCATCGGAGACAGCAAACTCGCTCTGCGGGATCACCTGGATCTTCATGTCGGCCAACATGGTGGCCAACTCCTTCACCTTTTTCTGGTTACCTGTTGCCAGGACAAGCTTGTTCATCGAGCACCTCCGCAAAAATAATCAGCGCATTCTATGCGGCGCAAGCGTTTAGTAAAAGCGTCAATTACACCCGCTGTGATGGGGTTGCGAGTGATTGGAAGCCATCGAATAACCAGCTTTTTAATACATGTTTCCATAATGGAATAACCAAAGTGATTAAATACCATTTCTATTCATTACTGTGAGTCAGTAGACTCGCGCCCCAATTCATTAACCTGGCTGACTAAAGAGGTGACAGATGCCATTGATACTTTTACTCGTACTACTGGTGCTGTTCAGTCCGCTGGCTATCGACATCTACCTGCCCGCCATTCCGCAGATGGCCGAGCAGCTGGGCGCCGAAGTGACGCTGATGCAGGGCACCATCACCTGGTTCCTGTTCAGCATGGGGCTGGGGCAACTGCTTGTTGGCCCGCTGGCCGATCGCTACGGTCGCAAGCCCATCGCGCTGGGCGGCGTGCTGCTCTATGGCCTGAGCGCACTGGGGGCCGGTTTTGCCGCCAGCCTCGGCGAATTGATGCTGGCCCGGGTGCTGCAGGGCTTCGGCGCCTGCGCCACCTCGGTCGCCGCCTTCTCGGTGGTGCGTGACAGCTATGG
>NZ_QAJD01000149.1:8939-23466 GCF_003061465.1 Aeromonas sp. HMWF017 | reverse complement strand
GGGGGGATCAATCTGATGATCCTCGCCACCGCGCTGGGGCTTGGCGTGGTGTTCGAGAAGGTGCCGCTGCTGCACGATGGCCTCAAGCTTATCGGTTCGGCGTATCTGCTCTGGCTGGCGTGGAAGGTGGCGACCGCCAGCGGCCCGGCCGAGGGCAACCGGCCGCTTATTCCCGCCCATCAGGGGGCCATGCTGCAACTGCTCAACCCCAAGGCGTGGATGATGGCGCTCTCCGCCATCAGCGGTTTCACTCTGGCGGGGGAGGCTTACTGGCCCTCCGCGCTCTGGGTGTTGGTGATCTTCTTTATTACCGGCCTCTACACCGGGGCGTTCTGGGTGTTGTTTGGTGCCCAGGTGCGGCAAATCATTCGCACCGCCCGGGGCTGGCGGCGTTTCAATCTCGGCATGGGGCTGGCGACGGCCGCCTGTGTCGGGATGATCTGGATTTAGCCCGGGGTTAACCCGGGCCTTTACCGGCTGTCTTGTTGGCCCTGCGGGGCCTTTTTTATCTCGTCCGCGTGGCCTTGCCTGCAAGGTGGCGTGGTTCTGCCCTCCCTTGGGATGAAAGGAGTTCATATGAAATGTATCGGTCTGTTGGGTGGCATGAGCTGGGAGTCCACCGTCAGTTACTATCAGGCGCTCAACCGCGGTGTGCGGGCACAGCTCGGTGGCTTGCACTCGGCGCGGGTGCTGCTCAACAGCGTCGACTTTGCCGGTATCGAGCGGTTGCAGCATGCCGGTGACTGGCCCGCTACCGCCCGCCTGCTGGCGGCGGAGGCGCGCAAGTTGCAGGATGGCGGCGCCGATTTCTTGCTGATCGGCACCAACACCATGCACAAGGTGGCGCCCGAGATTGAGGCAGCCATCGATATCCCGCTGCTTCATATCGCCGATGCTACCGCGGCCAAATTGCAGGCGGACGGGATAACCCGGGTCGGCCTGCTCGGCACCCGCTTCACCATGGAGCAGGATTTTTACAAGGGGCGCTTGCAGGAGCGTTTCGGGTTGGCGGTGCTGGTACCCGATGAGGCTGGGCGGGAGCGGGTACACAGGATCATCTATGACGAGCTCTGTCTGGGGGAGATCCGCGAATCATCGCGGGCCGAGTATCTGGCCATTATCGAGGGGCTGGCGGCCGCGGGTGCCGAGGCGGTGATCCTCGGCTGTACCGAGATTGCCCTGCTGGTGGGCGATGCCCGGGCGGCAGTGCCGCTCTACGACACCACTGCCATCCATGCCGAAGCGGCGGTCGCGCTGGCACTGGCATCCGATTAATAAACTGGTCAGATCTCACTATTCATGCTTGTCTCATACCCCTTGCCATAAAAGCGTGTAAAATTGCGCCCTGAATTTTCCCCGGCCAACGCGGGTTGGCTGCGGTTTCCTAGCATGCAAGGCTGACATTGTGACTGAAGTAGATAGATTCGCGGATATTCGCCCCTACCGCGATGAAGAAGTGCCGGCAGCCATCGAACGGCTGATCCAGGATGATGAATTTATCGGCGCCATCGCCAAGTATCGTTTCGGTTCCCTGATGAGCTGGCTGGGTTGGGCCATCCGCCCGATGATCCGCCTGTTCCTGCGCCGCAAATGGTCAAAAGTGACCACAGTGCATCAGGTCCAGATGGGGGTCACCCGGTACATGTCCCGCATGATCGCCACCTCCACCAAGGGGGTGACCTTCTCCGGGATCGAGCATCTGAAGAAAGAGCAGGGCTATCTGTTTGTCTCCAACCACAGAGACATCGCCATGGATCCGGCGTTCGTCAACTGGGGGCTGCACACCCACGGTTTCGATACCGTGCGCATCGCCATCGGTGACAACCTGCTGCGCAAACCCTGCGCTACCGAGCTGATGAAGCTCAACAAGAGCTTTATCGTCAAACGCTCCGCCAAGGGGCCGCGGGAGATGATGAAGGCGCTCGGCGAGCTGTCTGCCTATATTGGCAACTCGGTTCACGAAGGTCACTCCATCTGGATCGCCCAGAAGGAAGGGCGCGCCAAGAATGGCGATGACAAGACAGATCCCGCCATCCTCAAGATGTTCTACGTCGACGGCAAGAAGCAGAAGATCGACTTCGTCGACTACATGCGCAGCCTCAATATCGTGCCGGTCAGCATCAGCTACGAGCTGGACCCGACCGACAAGGCGAAGGCGCGCGAGCTCTACGAGAAGTCGGTCAACGGCAGCTACGAGAAGGGCGAGTTCGAGGATATCGAGAGTATCGTCGCCGGTATCGTCGGTATGAAGGGGCGGGTGCACGTCTCCTTCGGTGCGCCGATCACCGAGGGCTTCAGCGATCCGGACGAACTGGCCGCGCTGATCGACAAGGCGATCTGGAGCAGCTACCACCTCTTCCCCAGCAACTATCTGGCTGCCGATGTCTCCGGCAAGGCCAATACCATCGAACAGGCGGCCTTCCTGACTCGTCAGTCAGAGGTGCCGGAAGAGCACAAGGCGATCTGGCGAGCCATGTACGCCAAACCGGTGGAAAATGCCAAAAAGGCTTGAATGAAACCGGTTGTTAAACGGTTTTGCGAAAAAAACGGGCGCTGATGCGCCCGTTTTTGCGTCTGGTCAAAGTCGAGGGGGAAAGGGTGGTGAATAATATGGTTTCAGCTGGTACGATCACTATGAAAATGGGATTATGTCTCTTGGCAAGGTGCTGACGAGTGTGTAACAGTGCCCATATAGCTGAACATGAGCAAAAGCTCTAAACCGGTTTGCACGGATTGCAGACGGCATTATTGAAGGACCTGTCACAGGTCCTTTTTCATTGGCTGGCAAAGATGCCGCCCAGATATACCTAACAGGAAACAGACGCCATGATCACCGGTAGCCTGAACACCCTGCAGCGGACGCCGCTGCCCGCCCCGCTGGCCCGCATCATGGCCGAGGTGGTGAAGAGCGTGGCTCACTGGGGTGACGCTCCGCTCGGCAAGACCGAGATCGATGGTCTCAACCTGTTCTGTCTGGTGAGCGAGGATCTGACCGAGCCAGCCGCGGATCGCCGTGGCGAATTCCATGAGCAGTATCTCGATATCCAGCTGCTGCTGCGCGGTGAAGAGTGGATAGGTGTGGGCCCCCACGACTACGTGAGCGACGGCGCCGACCATCCCCATCCCGACCTCTGGTTTGTCGATGACGAGCAGACCAGCTATCTGGCGCTGCAACCGGGCGATTTCGCCATCTTCTGGCCGGGCGAGCTGCACCGCCCGCTCTGTACCTTCAACCAGCCCGCCAAGGTGAAGAAGCTGGTGGTCAAGGTACACAAGGATCTGCTGGCTATCGCCTGAGCATTCCCATTGAGACGAGCCCTGTGCTGCTGATGCGTTGAGGCTCGCAAGCATTGAAACCAGTGATACGCACCACAAGTTGCGATCACTCTTTCAAGAGCAAGAATTGAAACCAGTGATACGCACCACAGGTTGCGATGACTCTTTCAAGAGCAAGAATTGAAAAATTGGACGCACCCTCCTGCGACCATAAGCCCCCGGCAGGGGAATCCCATCCTCTTTTGGATGACACGACACTGTCGGCATAAAGCCGAAGCACAGGAAGATGTAGAAAATGAGCAAGTTGGTATTGATCCTTAACTGCGGTAGCTCTTCCCTGAAATTTGCCGTAATGGACGCCGAAACAGGTGAGGACATGCTGTCCGGCCTGGCCGAATGCTTCAATCTGGATGATGCACGTATCAAATGGAAACTCCACGGGGTCAAGGGCGAAGCCATGCTGGGAGCGGGTGCCGCTCACCAGGAGGCCCTCGACCATATCGTGGGTCACATCCTGCCGCAGGATCCGACTCTTGCCGAGCAACTGGTGGCCATCGGTCACCGAATCGTACACGGTGGCGAGCAGTTCTCCCGCTCCGTGCGCATTGATGACGGCGTGATCGCCGGTATCAATGCCGCCATTCCGTTCGCCCCGCTGCACAACCCGGCGCACCTCATCGGTATTCGCGCCGCGCTGAAAGTGTTCCCGCAGCTGTCCGAGAAGAACGTGGCCGTGTTCGACACCGCCTTCCACCAGACTCTGCCGCAAGAGGCCTACCTCTATGCGCTGCCGCACAAGCTCTACCGCGAACACGGCATCCGTCGTTACGGTGCCCACGGTACTTCTCACCGCTACATCGCGGAAGAAGCTGCGAAAGAGCTGGGCAAGCCGTTGAATGAACTGAACATCATCAACTGCCACCTGGGTAACGGTGCCTCTGTCTGCGCCATCAAGAACGGCAAATCCGTAGACACCTCCATGGGTCTGACTCCGCTGGAAGGTCTGGCGATGGGTACCCGCTCCGGTGATATCGATCCCGCCGTGGTCTTCTTCATGCACGACCAGCTCGGTTACAGCGTGGAGCAGATCAACCACACCCTGACCCGTGAGTCCGGTCTGCTGGGGATGACCGAAGCGAGCAGCGACTGCCGCTACGTCACCACCAACTACGCCACCGACGCCGGTGCCAAGCGCGCGCTGGATGTCTTCACCTACCGTGTGGCCAAGTATGTCGGCGCCTACGCCGCTGCGATGGACGGTCGTCTGGACGCCGTGGTCTTCACCGGCGGTATCGGTGAGAACGCCGCCATGGTGCGCGAGATGGTGCTGAACCGTCTGGCCCTGTTCGGCTTCAAGGTGGACAAAGAGGCCAACAACGCCGCGGTACTGGGTGGTGAAGGTCGCATCACCACCGCCGACAGCCGTTGCGCCATGGTGATCCCGACCAACGAAGAGCTGGTCATCGCTCGCGATGCCCTGAGCCTGGTCTGCTAAGTCAGCCTCGCTCTGAAACAACGCCCGGCCTGTGCCGGGCGTTGTCATTTCTGGCGTTCACCGATTTGACATGGGGGAGGGGAGCGGTACCCTGACCACCACTGTTTTTGCAGCCAGCGGGCTGCCCGGTTCGGGAGAGAGCAATGAAAGAGGCGTTTTTTAACTGGTTGTCGGGCCTTGGGGTGGAAGTGACCAGCATGATGGCACTGGTGATCGCGCTGGGTTTTATCGTCATCACCTCGTTGCTGCTGCACATGGCGCTGCACCGGGTACTGCTGGTCCGGCTGGTGGGGATCCTCGGCAAGGCCAAGCAGGTATGGCTGCCGCCCCAGCTGCAACAGCGTCTCTTCAACCGGCTCGCCTTCGTGCTGCAGGGGGCCGTGCTGCTCGGTCAGGCGGAGATCTGGCTGCCCCGTCAATCGGACAGCCTCAAGCTTATCGAGATGGTGGCCCAGCTCTGGATTCTGCTGTTCCTGCTGCTGGCCTTCTTTGCCCTGCTCGACTGCCTGTTGTCGGTGAGCCGTTACACCCGCCTTGGTCGGGATTTGCCCCTGCGCGGCATCTTCCAGGGGGCCAAGCTGGTAGGCAGCATCCTGGTGGGCATCCTGATGATCGCCCTGCTGCTCGGCAAGTCGCCGCTGTTCCTGTTCAGCGGTCTGGGTGCCATGACCGCAGTGCTGATGCTGGTGTTCAAGGACCCCATCCTCGGGCTGGTGGCGGGGATCCAGCTCTCCGCCAACCGGATGCTGAGCGTCGGCGACTGGCTGCAGATGGACAAGTACGGTGCCGATGGCGAGGTGACCGACATCGGGCTTACCACGGTCAAGGTGTCGAACTGGGACAAGACCATTACCACCATTCCTACCTATGCCCTGATCTCCGACTCTTTCAAGAACTGGCAGGGGATGACCGAGTCGGGGGGCCGCCGCATCAAGCGCAGCGTCAATATCGACATGACCAGCGTGCGTTTTCTGACAGCCGATGAGCAGTTGCAGCTCAAGCAGGCGCAGCTGCTGGCACCCTATCTCAGTCGCAAGGAGCAGGAGCTGAGTGCCTACAACCAGCAGCTGAGCGATGCATTGAGCTGCCCCATCAACGGCCGTCACCTCACCAACCTCGGCACCCTGCGCGCCTATCTGGATGCCTACCTGCGCGCCCATCCCGGCATTCGCAAGGACATGACCCTGATGGTGCGCCAGCTGGCACCCACGTCAGACGGTTTGCCGCTGGAAATTTACTGCTTTACCGCGACCACCGCATGGGCCGACTACGAAGGGATCCAGGCCGATATTTTCGACCATATCTTTGCCATCATTGAGCAATTTCATCTGCGGTTGCATCAATCTCCCACAGGTTACGACATGCGTGCTTGGCAACGGGGATAAAGGGGGAAACCGGGCGGGTCGGGGACGCGGAAAAAACCGTATATTAATCATCGACCCGTCGCCACTTGTCAGTTGAAATTTGCCGTGCAGAGGAGAAAAATGGCGGCCTTCTCTTCGCGCCCCTGATCCCCTCTTGATCAGCTGCCAGCCCAGAGACGTCACTTCAAGTCATCATCATGGGAAAGTTATGAAGCTCCTTCGCAATAGTGTGGCAACACTCTGCTACAGCCTGCTGCTGACCGCTGCGCCGGTTTTCGCTGTTGAATATGCTCTGCCTGCGGCCAACAGCCGTCTGGTAGGGGAAAATCTGGAATACGTGGTTCCGGCCGAAGAGAACAGCCAGCCGCTGGAGGCCATTGCGGCCAAATTCCAGCTGGGGCTCACCAACATGACCGAAGCCAACCCCGATGCGGATCCTCTGTTGGTACAGACCGGCGAGAAGCTGGTGATCCCCCAGCAACTGATCCTGCCGGATGCACCCCGTGAAGGGATTGTGCTGAACGTGGCCGAGATGCGCCTCTACTACTACCCCAAGGGTAAAAAAGTGGTGGAAGTGCTGCCCATCGGCATCGGCCAGCTCGGCACCGACACCCCGGAAAACTGGGTGACCAGCGTGCAGCGCAAGAAAGCGGGCCCGACCTGGACCCCGACCGCCAAGATGCATGCCGAATATGCCGCCCGTGGCGAGAGCCTGCCTGCGGTATGGCCGGCTGGCCCGGACAACCCCATGGGTCTGTTTGCCCTCTACATCGGCAAGATGTACGCCATCCACGGTACCAACGCCAACTTCGGCATCGGCCTGCGGGTGAGCCACGGTTGCGTGCGTCTGCGCAACGACGACATCGCCTACCTGTTCAAGCAGGTACCGGTCGGTACTCGCGTCCAGTTCGTCAACCAGCCGATCAAGGCCTCTCTCGAGCCCAACGGTGTCCGCTATCTGGAAGTGCACCAGCCGCTGTCGCGCAGCGAAGAGGAGTTCAACTCCAAGCTGCCTGCACCGCTGCCGATGACCCCGGCGGTGACCCGCTTCATTGCCCACGCCGACAGCGACTCCCAGCTGGTGAAGCAGGCGCTGGAGCAGCGCAACGGCATGCCGATGGCAATCAACCGCTAAGGGCACATCCCCGTCATGACAAAGGGCGAACAGCATGCTGTTCGCCCTTTGTGTTTCTGCTGCGCTGACTCAGCTTCGCAGCAGATTAGCCTGCAGCTCGCTGCCGAGCTGATCGAGCAGTTGGTAGCGTGCCTTGTAGCTGGCCCGCTTGCGGGAGGGGATATCTTCCAGCGTCTTGCGGGGCACCTCCAGCGGCAGGCTCATCCAGAGTTCATCTTGCACGCAGCCCTGATGCTCCTGCCACAAGCCGTCGAGGTCGAACTTGACCCGATCGGCGGTGCGCTTGCTGCTCTGATAGACGTGGCTTTGGGTGCGGATCCCGAGCAGGCTCTTGCACGCTAACCCCCGGGCCAGCTCGGCGGCCATATAGACCAGCAGGGACATGGGGCGCAGCCCGCCGCACGCCTTGGTGACCAGCTTGATCTCCTCGCTCTGCCCCTTGCCCCCCTGCAGCGAACAGATCTCGAGGGTCGGGTTTGGCGCGGGGCGCAGATTGAGGGCCATGTAATAGAGCGCAGCGTCACCCAGCTTGAGGGTCAGGCTCATCTCTCCCTCTTTGCCCATGTGGGTTTGGTAATCCAGTTGCAGGGTGAGGGGGGCCGTCAGCTTGTCGCTCTGCCACTGGGCCAGCAGCAGGCCGCGCCCGCTGTAGATCGCCAGCTGTTGCGCCTTGGGCAGCTGGCGAGCCAGCTGCTGGTAGTGGCCGCTGATAAGCCCCGCTCGCAAGCGCTTGCGGAGCCCCTTGTGGCGATAGGGGTGGATCGGCTTTTCCAGAATATCGGGGAAGCGGCTGATCGCCTGTGCCAGCAGCGGTTGCTCCTGCTGTTGGCGATAGAGGTCGCGGGCGCCGGGATTGAGCCAGAGACGTCCCACATACTTGGCCCGTCTGATGAGATGACCCGACTCCTCCACCGGGTGAAGGCGGCGGGCGAGGGTTCGCAGGTGTGACAGATGAGATGACATGGTGCCGACCTCTGGCTGGTGTAATGAGACTGGGCGGGGAGTGTAGGAGCGGGGCGCAGGCTTGTAAAAAATGGATAGTAACAAAATGTGAAAACAGAACGCTCAATAGCTGCCAGCGCGGCGATATGGCCGCCACGGTCACGGCAGGAAATCTGGCGCCATCCTCTTGATGCGGCAGATGATTTGATGCGCAAAGGTTTTTATTGTGTTTTGTGTTTGTTAAAAGTGATTGAGCTGGCGCGAACGGCTGATTAAGCTAGGCCGGTTTTTTAGGGATGAGCCCGTCACCAGAGCGGGCAGAAAATGACACAAAACGGAGTTTTGCATGACAGCTAGCACACCCATGTTAATCACCTTCCTGGTGTATATCCTCGGAATGGTGCTGATCGGCTTCGTTGCCTATCGCGCCACCCGCAACTTTGATGACTACATCCTTGGCGGTCGCCGGATGGGGAGCTGGGTCACCGCCCTCTCCGCCGGCGCCTCCGACATGAGCGGCTGGCTGCTGATGGGCCTGCCCGGCGCCGTCTTCGTCAGCGGCATCTCCGAGAGCTGGATCGCCATCGGTCTGGTGATCGGTGCCTACCTCAACTGGCGCTGGGTAGCGGGCCGCCTGCGGGTACATACCGAGAAGAACCGCAATGCCCTGACCCTGCCGGACTATTTCACCTACCGCTTTGAAGATCACAGCAAGGTGCTGCGCATTCTCTCGGCGCTGGTGATCCTGCTCTTCTTCACCATCTATTGCGCCTCTGGCGTGGTAGCCGGTGCCCGCCTGTTCGAGAGCACCTTCGGCATGGATTACAACACCGCCCTCTGGGTCGGTGCTGCCGCCACCATCACTTACACCTTCTTCGGCGGCTTCCTCGCGGTGAGCTGGACCGATACGGTGCAGGCAACCCTGATGATCTTCGCCCTGATCCTGACCCCGGTCTTCGTCATCATCGCCGTCGGCGGGGTGGACAGCGCCATGATCGAGGTGGCCGCCAAGAGCGCCACCAACCTCGACATGTTCAAGAATCTGGATGTGATCGCCATCATCTCGCTGATGGCCTGGGGCCTTGGTTACTTCGGTCAGCCCCATATTCTGGCCCGTTTCATGGCGGCGGATTCCCACCACTCCATGGCCAATGCCCGCCGTATCAGCATGACCTGGATGGTGTTCTGCCTCGCAGGCGCGGTGGCCATCGGCTTCTTCGGGCTGGCCTATTTCGCTCGCTTCCCGGAAGTGGCGGCTGGAGTGACCGGCAACCCGGAGCGGGTCTTTATTGAGCTCTCCAAGATCCTGTTCAACCCCTGGATCGCCGGGGTGCTGCTCTCCGCTATTCTGGCGGCGGTGATGAGTACTCTAAGTTGTCAATTACTGGTCTGCTCCAGCGCCATCACAGAGGATCTCTACAAGCCGTTCCTGCGCAAGAACGCCTCCCAGCGTGAGCTGGTGTGGGTGGGGCGCCTGATGGTGCTGCTGATCGCGGTGATTGCCATCGCCGTCGCCATGAATCCGGAAAACCGGGTGCTGGGGCTGGTGAGCTACGCTTGGGCCGGTTTCGGTGCCGCCTTCGGCCCCGTTGTGCTGCTCTCGGTTCTGTGGCCGCGAATGACCCGCAACGGCGCGCTGGCGGGCATGCTGGTCGGTGCCATCACCGTCATCGTCTGGAAGCAGTTCGGCTGGCTGGGGCTGTATGAGATCATCCCGGGCTTCCTGTTCGCACTGCTGGCCATCGTGGTGGGCAGCCTGATGGGCGAAGCGCCCTCAAAAGCGATGCTGGAGCGTTTCCGCGATGCCGAGGAGGAGTACAACACTCCGGCCGAGAGCGCGGGAGAGCCGGTCGCGGTGAACTGATCCCCCTTACCGCTTTCTGATTGAGAGCCCCGCCCCCGGACAAGGAGCGCCCTGGTTGGCCATCCTTGCACCGGTTTGGCGGGGCTTTGTGCTATCTGATTCACTCTTGGGCACTTTTTTATGTTCGGCCGGTGGCTCCCGGGTGCTCGCTTTCTTTTGTCTTGGCACCGAATATGGGACACTAGGCCGCCTGAAGGAGACCTAGTGCATGCGGCTATTCACCCTGATCCTGATCCTCCTGCTGGGGGGACTGCAATATGACCTCTGGCTGGGGAAGAACGGGCTATCCGATTATCAGAACCTGTCGGAGGCCATCTCGCAGCAACAGCGGGACAACCAGACTCTCAAGGATCGTAACGACCTCATTTACCGCGAGATAGATGATCTCACCTCTGGCCTCGAGGCCATCGAGGAGTTGTCGCGCAACGATCTGGGTTACATCAAGCAGGGGGAGACCTTCTACCGGATCATCCCCAAAGAGAAAGACAAAGAGACAGCGCCGGACGATGAGCCCTACGATGACTGATGCCAGCCGGGTATCCGGCCTGACGGCGATCGTCCCTGCCGCCGGTATCGGCAGCCGGATGGGGGCCGATTGCCCCAAGCAGTACCTGCAACTGGCGGGTAAAACCATTCTCGAACATACCCTGGAGCGGCTGCTCTCCCACCCGGCAATCGCCCAGGTGATCGTGGCGCTGGCGCCCCATGACCGCTGGTTCGAGGCCCTGCCCGTGGCGGCCGACCCGCGAATTGTGCGGGTAGAGGGAGGCGCCGAGCGCGCCTTTTCCGTCCTCAATGGCCTCCATGTGGCGCAAGGGGAGTGGGTGCTGGTGCACGATGCGGCCCGCCCCTGCCTGACTCACGGCGATCTCGATGCGCTGATTGCCACGGCCATGAACTGTGGCGGCGCCATTCTCGGCAGTCGGGTGCGCGATACCATGAAACGCTCCGATGGCGAGGGCAATATCATCGCTACCGTCGAGCGCGAGCAGCTCTGGCATGCCCTGACGCCGCAGATGTTCCCGACCCGTGCCCTGAAGCGGGCACTGGAAGAGGGGCTGCTGCTGGGCGCCACCATCACCGACGAGGCCTCTGCCATGGAGCGGGCCGGATTCACGGTGCGGATGGTGGAGGGGCGCGCCGACAATATCAAAGTGACCCGGCCGGAAGACTTGTCGCTGGCGGGGCTGTTTTTAAGCCAGCAGGCATAAGCCCCTCAGTCAGAACAGACCGTTCAGAGCAGAGTGTCTCGAACAAACAGGCCCGAACAAGGAGTTAGCATGATCCGGATTGGACATGGTGTGGACGTACACAAAATTGATGGGGTTGGTTTCAGCATGTTGGGAGGTTGCCGCTGATGATGCGCATTGGTCATGGTTTTGATGTCCATAAATTTGGTGGTGTTGGCCCCTGCATGCTGGGTGGCGTGCCGGTTCCCTACGAGCAGGGGCTGGTTGCCCACTCCGACGGCGATGTGGTGCTGCACGCGGTAAGCGATGCCCTGCTGGGGGCCATCGGTGCCGGTGACATCGGTCGCCACTTCCCCGATACCGCTGCCGAGTTCAAGGGGATCGACAGTCGCATTCTGCTGCGGGATGTCTTTGCCCGGGTACAGCAGGCGGGGTATGCCATCGGCAATCTGGATGTGACCATCATCGCCCAGGCCCCCAAAATGGCGCCCCATATCGACGCCATGTGCGCCGTACTGGCCGCCGATCTGCAATGTGATTTGAACCGGGTGAACGTCAAGGCGACCACCACCGAACAGCTTGGGTTTACGGGGCGCAAGGAAGGGATCGCCACCGAAGCCGTCGTCCTACTGGTGAAACAATAATGCTGGAACAACTTGCCTATCTGCACGGGGCGCCCACTGCCCGCGGTATCCTCAAGGCCGAGGCCGCCGACTTCGTGGTGAATGAAGATCTCGGCTTCGAGCCTTGCGGTGAAGGGGAGCACATCTTCGTCCGTGTGCGCAAAACCGGCGAAAACACCGCCTGGGTGGCGGGTCTGCTGGCCGATGCGGCCGGTGTCAACCGCAATGCGGTGACCTGGGCGGGCCTGAAGGATCGCCACGCGGTGACCGAGCAGTGGTTCGGCATTCACCTGCCGGGCAAGGCCGAGCCGGACTTGTCGGTTATCGAGAGCGACAGCATCCAGATCCTGCAAGCCAGGCGTCACAACCGCAAATTGCGGGTCGGCTACCTCAAGGGCAACCATTTCACCCTGCGTCTCACCGGTCTGGAACAAGCCGACGGTCTGGAGGCGCGCCTGCAGGCCATCGCCACTCAGGGTGTACCCAATTACTATGGTGAGCAGCGTTTTGGCCGCGATGGCAACAACCTGGAAGCGGCCAAGGCGATGTTTGCCGGCAAGCGGATCAAGGATCGCAACAAGCGTTCCCTCTACCTCTCTGCCGCCCGCAGCATGCTGTTCAACGCCATTGTCAGCGCCCGTATCGAGCAGGGGCTGGCCCATCAGCTGCTGGCCGGTGATTGCGTGATGCTCAAGGGCAGCCACTCCATCTTCAGCGAAGAGAGCGTGACCCCCGAGCTGGAAGCGCGTCTTGCCTCCGGCGACGTGCAGCTCACCGCGCCCCAGTGGGGCCGTGGCCGTCTGGCCAGTCAGGGCGCCGCTGCCGAGTTCGAACAGGGCGTGCTGGCCCCTTACAGCGATTGGTGTGACGGGCTGGAGAAGGCAGGGTTGGATCAGGACAGGCGCCCCCTGCTGCTCAAGCCGGAGCAGATGAGCTGGCAGCTGGACGGCGAGGCGCTGACCCTCTCCTTCTTCCTGCCGGCGGGCGCGTTTGCCACCAGCGTGGTGCGCGAGTTAATGCAGGCCGAAGAGGCCGATCACGGTTTCAGGAATCAGACCGATGCGAATTCTGGTCAGTAATGATGATGGTGTGCATGCCGAGGGTATTCGTGCCCTCAGCGAGGCGCTGTGCGCCTGTGGCGAGGTCATTGTGGTGGCGCCGGATCGCAACCGCAGCGGCGCGAGTCACTCCCTGACGCTGGAAGTACCGCTGCGGGTTACCCACATTGCAGAAAACGGCTTTAATGGGTGCGAGAGCTATGCGGTGAAGGGCACGCCGACCGACTGCGTGCATCTGGCGGTCAACGAGTTGGTGCGTCCTGAACCCGACATGGTGGTGGCCGGCATCAACCACGGTGCCAACCTGGGGGATGATGTCATCTACTCGGGCACGGTCGCCGCGGCCACCGAGGGGCGCCATCTTGGCTACCCTTCCATCGCCATCTCGCTGGTGGGCAAGACCCACTTCGCCACGGCGGCCCACTATGCGGCCCTGCTGGTGAAGGGGCTGATGAAACACCCCCTGCCTGCCGATCAGATCCTCAACGTCAACGTGCCGGACTTGCCCCTCGAGCAGATCAAGGGGATCAAGACCACCCGCCTTGGCAATCGCCACCGGGCGGAGTCGGTGATCTGCACCGAGGATCCCCGTGGCCAGCCCATCTACTGGATCGGCCCCCCCGGTAGCCAGCAGGATGCCGGTGAAGGCACCGATTTTGCTGCCATCGAGCAGGGCTATGTCTCGATTACCCCCCTGACCATCGATATGACTGCCTATGACAGTCTCGCCGGTCTGGGGGCCTGGTTAGATCTGCAGGGATGAGGGTGGTGTGATAGTACAGCGCCTGTTAAATCAGCTCATTGCACAGGATATTCGCGATTTTCGCGTGCTGGCGACCATCGCGAAAGTGCCGCGCCAGCTGTTCGTGGACGAGGCCATGGCGCACAAGGCGTGGGACAACACCGCCCTGCCCATCGGCCACGGCCAGACCATTTCGCAGCCCTATATGGTGGCGCGAATGACCGAGTTGCTGATGCAAAACAATCCGGCCCATGTGCTGGAGATTGGCACTGGCTCGGGCTACCAGACGGCGATCCTCGCCCATCTGGTGGAGCATGTGTATACCGTGGAGCGGATCAAGTCGCTGCAGTTCCAGGCCCGACGCCGACTGCGCCAGCTCGATCTGCACAATGTCTCGGCCAAGCACGGCAACGGCTGGCTGGGGTGGCCCAACAAGGGGCCTTATGACGCCATTCTGGTGACGGCCGCGGCGAGCGAGATCCCGACGGCGCTCACCGATCAGCTGGCCGAAGGGGGTCGACTGGTGTTGCCGGTGGGTGACAGCCAGCAGACCCTGCAACTGATCGAACGATCCGGATCCCAGCTGACCAGCCGTATTCTGGAGCCGGTACGTTTTGTTCCCCTGATTGACGGAGATGTTGAGTGAAGTTGTTTTCCCGTTTGTACGTACTGGTGATGCAGTGGGCTCGCCACAAGCATGCCCCCTGGTATCTCTCCATCACCGCTTTTATCGAGTCGGTATTCTGGCCGATCCCGGTGGATGTGATGCTGGCGCCGATGGCGCTCGCCAAGCCAAACAAGGCGTGGCACTACGCCACGCTGGCTACCCTCTTCTCTG
>NZ_QAJD01000149.1:3444-8929 GCF_003061465.1 Aeromonas sp. HMWF017 | reverse complement strand
GATCGAGATTGCTCGCAACTGGTTTGAGCAGTGGGGGATCTGGGTCATTTTCATTGCCAGCTTCACCCCTATCCCCTACAAGGTGTTTACCGTGACGGCAGGGTTGTTGCAAATGGCTCTGCTGCCCTTCATCATCACCTCCCTCATCGGTCGTGGCATGCGCTTTTTCCTGGTTGCGGGCCTGATGCGTTGGGGTGGCGAGAAGATGGAACGCAAACTGATGCACTACGTAGATGTGCTCGGTTGGCTCTGTATTGGTCTGGCCGTGGTGGCCTATTTCTGGTTTAGTCGTTAAGGATCCATTATGCGTTCGCGTATTTGGCAAGGAAGCAGTGTCGTGGTGTTGTCATGGCTGCTGCTTGCCTGCTCCTCCAGTAAAAATGCAGCTCCGGTAGATGGTGTTGATGAGGGGCAGTTTGTCTCGACCATTCCGGCTCGCCAAAGCGGTGCCCAGGTCAGCGCCCCCATTCAGGGCGGCAGCTATGTGGTGAAACGGGGCGATACCCTCTACTCCATCGCCTTCAACTCCGGCAACGATGTGCCGTCGCTGGCCAGCCTCAACAATATCAGCCCCCCCTACAACATCTATCCGGGGCAGCGGCTGCGACTCGATGGTTCCAGCGCCAGCATGAGCAGCAGCCGCAGTGCCGGTACCTATGAGGTGCGCCGCGGCGATACCCTGAGCAGCATCGGCCGCCAGTTCGGCATGACGCCGCAGGCGCTGGCCCAGAGCAACAATCTGAGCGCCCCCTATGCGCTGCAACCGGGTCAGGTGCTCAATGTCCAGACCGCAGGCGGCGGTTCGACCCAGATGGTGGCTGCGACTCGTCCGGCAACCGTGACACCGGTGGCCGTGAGCCGTCCGAGCAGCGGTCCGCGTCCGTTGGCCGAGCCGAGTGGATCTGGTCAGACCACGCCGTTCATCTCTCAGAAATCCGTTGCTCCAGCAGCACCGAAGGAATACGCTCAGTCCAAAGAACAAAAAATAAACAACTCCCAGTCGAGACTTGCTTGGCATTGGCCCGCAAAAGGCCGGATTGTCGAGGGGTTCTCTGTTGCAGAACAGGGTAACAAGGGGATCGACATAGCCGGCCAGAAGGGGCAACCCGTCTACGCCGCCAGCAGCGGTAAAGTGGTATACGCTGGCAGTGCTTTAAGGGGGTACGGCAAGCTGATTATCCTCAAGCATGATGATGACTATCTCTCCGCTTACGCACACAACGACGAGTTGCGGGTGAAGGAAGGGGACAGCGTCAAGGGGGGCTCGGTCATTGCCAACATGGGTAGCACGGACGCGCCGGATGTGCGATTGCATTTCGAGATCCGGTACAGAGGCAAGTCGATCAATCCGATGAGCTATTTGCCAAAGCGTTAACCCCAGAGAGACCGTCTTACTCTGGTAACGTCAGGGAGACACACCATGAGCCAAGAACAACTGGTAATGCAGGATGCAGAGTTAGAGTTTGACGCTGAACCCGAATCTCACGAGGTAGAAGAGCTGCAGGAGGTAGCCGCCGAGGCGGAAGATATTATCTCCGATGAGTTGCTGGCACCGGAACTGAACAAGGTGATGGATGCCACGCAACTCTATCTGGGGGAGATAGGTTTCTCCCCGCTGCTCACTGCCGAAGAGGAAGTCTACTACGCCCGTCGTGCCTTGCGAGGTGACAAAGCCGCCCGCAAGCGCATGATCGAGTCCAACCTGCGACTGGTGGTGAAAATCGCCCGCCGTTACAACAACCGTGGCCTGGTGTTGCTGGATCTCATCGAAGAGGGCAACCTCGGTCTTATCCGCGCGGTCGAGAAGTTTGACCCCGAGCGCGGCTTCCGTTTCTCTACCTATGCTACCTGGTGGATCCGCCAGACCATCGAGCGGGCCATCATGAACCAGACCCGTACCATCCGCCTGCCCATTCATGTGGTCAAGGAGTTAAACGTTTACCTGCGCACCGCGCGCGAACTCTCTCACCGTCTTGATCATGAACCGACCGCCGAGGATATCGCCTTCGCGCTGGATCGTTCAGTGGACGATGTGAATCGCATGCTCAAACTCAACGAGAAGATCACCTCGGTGGACACCCCCATTGGCGGCGATCGCGACAAGGCGTTGCTGGATGTGCTCTCCGACGAGCGTGGCATGGGGCCGGAGCTGGAGTCTCAGGAAGATGATATGCGCAGCAGCATTGTCCACTGGCTGGAGGAGCTTAATCCCAAGCAGCGGGAAGTGCTGGCCCGTCGTTTTGGTCTGCTGGGCTACGAGCCGGCCACCCTCGAGGATGTGGGAGCCGAGATTGGCCTGACCCGCGAGCGGGTTCGCCAGATCCAGGTGGAGGGGCTGCGCCGTCTGCGGGAGATCCTGCTGAGCCAGGGGCTCTCCATCGAGGCGCTATTTCGTACCAATTAAGCATCCGCACCAATTAAGCCCGCACCAACTGATCAGCGCATCAGCCAGATAGCACGAGGGGAGCAACAGCTCCCCTCGTTTTTTATTGCCTGTCGTCTGGCGATGGCTTCGCGGTTATACCAGCTCGGCCAGCATGGTGTCGGCGTAGGGCACCAGCGCTTCGCCCTTCTTCACCTTGGTGAGGTAGTCCGGGTTGGCGATAAGCGGACGGCCGATAGCCACCAGATCGAAGCGGTTAGCCTCGATGGCCGCAGCGGCGCGCTCGGCGTCGTAGTTGCCCACCCCGACCAGATTGCCCTTGTAGTGGGCGCGCAGATAGTCGGAGGCACGGCCACCCAGATAATCGAAGGTGAGGTTGTCATCAAAGATGCCGAGGTGGATATACGCCAGCGGGCGATCGTTGAGCTTGCCCAGCAGGTAGTCGAACACGGCGCGATCTTCCGGGCTGCCCGCCAGATGGACATAGGCACCCGGGGAGAGGCGAATACCAACCCGATCACCGCCGATACGGGCGCTGATGGCATCGACCACTTCCAGCGCGAAGCGGCTCATCTTTTCCGGGCTGCCACCGTAGTTGTCGGTGCGCAGGTTGGTGGAGTGGTGCAGGAACTGGTCGATCAGGTAGCCGTTGGCACCGTGGATCTCCACCCCGTCAAAGCCCGCCTCGATGGCGTTGGCAGCGGCCTGGGCGTAATCCTGTACCAGCTGGGCGATTTCGGCCTCGGTCAGGGCGCGTGGCACCTGATAGGTCAGCTCGCGCATGCGGGGCACAGTGCCCTCGTGCGCCACGGCAGAGGGGGCCAGCACTTCAGCCTGATGGAAGAAGGGGTGGGAGAGGCGACCGACGTGCCACAGCTGGGCGAAGATCTTGCCGCCCTTGGCGTGCACGGCGCTGGTCACTTTCTTCCAGCCATCGATCTGCGCCTGGGTGAAGAGGCCCGGGGTATTGGGGTAGCCCTGCGCGTCGGGGCGGATGATGACGGCCTCGGAAACAATCAGGCCGATGTCGGCGCGGCGGCCGTAATAGGCAGCCATCTGCTCGGTCGGCACCAGACCTGGGCCTGCCATGCAGCGGGTGAGCGGGGCCATCATGAAACGGTTGGCCAGGGTCAGAGTGTCATTGAGTCGATACGGCTGAAACAGGGTATTCATGATAGGTTGTCCTGAACGGGTTATTCTTGAACGTGCATTCAAGACGTTTTTTGCGTCGGGCGCAAGCTTTTTTTGAATGCACGTTCAAGAAGGTTGGCCCGAGCGGGCGGCTGGGGTAAACTTGCCGCCCTTTCCAGCCACTCTTTATCGGCGGGCCCTGTTGCCCCTTGCCGGTGAACCATTTCCCACGGGAGGAACCATGCGCATAGCCGAGTTTGATCGGGACGAGGTACTGCGAAATGCCATGGAAGCGTTTCGCGCCAAGGGATATGCCAAGACCACCATGCAGGAGCTGGTGGCTGCCACCGGCCTGCACCCGGGCAGCATTTACGGCGCCTTTGGCAACAAGCGCGGCCTGCTGCTGGCTGCGGTGGATCACTATGTCGAGGGCAAACGCACCCTGCGCCGCTCCCTGCTCGACAACCCGAGCCCGCTGGTGGGCCTTGCTGCCTATCTCGACCGGATTGTTGGTGAGGCGCTCTGCGGCTCCTGTCTGGTGACCCGCACCATGATGGAGCTGAGCGAGCAGGATGAGGAGCTGACCCAGCGGGTCAAGGGGATCTATGGCGAGCTGGAGCAGGATCTGGCCGAGTTGCTGACACAGGCGCAGGCCAAGGGTGAATTGGCCCCGGATAGCAATATCCACACCCTCACCGCCCTGTTGCTGATCAACCTGCAAGGACTGGTTACCTTCGCCCAGTGCCGCCCCGATCGCCCCCTGCTCGACGACGTAGTCGCCCAGCTGATGCGGGCCCTGCGGGCGTAACGCGATACAGCAAAAACAACAGTGGCTCTCGAGGGAGCCACTGTTGTTTCTGGTCTCAGCCGTTGCATCAACCTTTGTTGCCAGACGCCGCGGCCTTACCTCGGCCCCACCAGCTCCTTCATCAAATCTTTCAGCCATACCAGCGCCGGTTGCTGGGCATGCACGGGGTGCCAGACGCAGTTGAGGTGATAATCGGGCACGTCCTCGGGTAGCGGCAGGCTTTTCAGCGGCCAGTGGGTGGCGAGCAGCTCGGCCACCATGCTGGGCAGCACCAGCAGGTGATCGCTCTGGCTGACGATGGCGGCGGCGGACATATAACTCTGGCTGTTGACCGAGATGGTGCGGCTATGGCCCAGGCTCTGCAAATAGCGGTCGAGGCTAGCCTCCGAGGTGCCGAGCGGCGAGTGGAACACATGGAGCATCTCGATTAGCTGGTCGAGGGTGATGCGCTCCTGCCACTGGGAGGGGTCATCCTCGGCGCCGGCGGGGGCCGATTTGGCAATCGGCAGATCGGCGCGTACCAGTCCGGCCAGCGGCTCGGTGAGCCAGGTCTCCTTGCCGAGATACCCCGGCACCTGCATGTACTCGTCAAAGCCCAGCACCAGATCGATCTCGCCGCTTGCCAGCTCCGCCTCCGGCAGAGTGTCGCGCAGGATGCGGATCTCGATGGTGACCCCGGGCGCCAGCCGTCTGAGCTGCTGAATAAGCGGCGGGATCAGCACGCACTCCACGTAATCTGTGGTGCAGAGCACGAAGCGCCGCTTCGACTGGCTTGGCTCGAACTCTTCTTCCTCGGTGAGCTGCTGCTCCAGCAGCCGCAGCGCCTGCTGCACCCCGAGGTGCAGCCGATGGGCGCGCGGGGTCGGCAGCATCCCCTGCGGGGTGCGCACCAGGAGCGGGTCGCCGAGAAAGGTGCGCAGCCGGTTTAGGGAGTGGCTCATGGCGGGCTGGCTGATAAAGAGCGCTTCGGCGGCGCGGGTGACGCTGCCCTGCGTCATCAGGGCGTCAAACGCGAGCAGCAGATTGAGGTCGAGCTGGTGCAGTTTCATAGGGGGATTATTCGCCGTGTTTATGGGACAATCCATCCTATTCATTTGATGGATGGGGGCGCAACGTCTTAATCTGCGACCCACTCTTATTTTTCCGGGTTCCCGCGCCGCATC
>NZ_QAJD01000149.1:2830-3390 GCF_003061465.1 Aeromonas sp. HMWF017 | reverse complement strand
CTCCACGCCGGCCGCCGACGGCTTCACCATGCCCGCCGAGTGGGCGCACCAACAGGCCGTCTGGATGATCTGGCCGTTCCGCCCGGACAACTGGCGCGTAGCCGGTCGCTTCGCGCAAGAGACCTTCGCCAAGGTGGCGGATGCCATCGGTGGCGCGACTCCGGTCTTTATGGGGGTACCGGCCCAGTTTATGGAGCAGGCCCGCGCCATCATGCCCGCCCACGTCACCCTGGTCGAAATGAACAGCGATGACTGCTGGGCCCGCGATACTGGCCCGACCATCGTTACCAACGCGGCCGGCGAGTGCCGTGGCGTGGATTGGGGCTTCAACGCCTGGGGCGGTCACAAGGGCGGTCTTTACTACCCGTGGAATCAGGATGAAGAGGTCGCTGCCCAGATGCTGGCCCAGCACGGCATGGCTCGTTACGACGCGCCGCTCATTCTGGAAGGGGGCTCCATCCACGTCGATGGCGAAGGCACCTGCCTGACCACCGCCGAGTGCCTACTCAACGAAAACCGCAACCCGCACCTGACCAAAGAGCAGATCGAAGCGCACCTGC
>NZ_QAJD01000149.1:0-2820 GCF_003061465.1 Aeromonas sp. HMWF017 | reverse complement strand
CCAGCTTTATCTGGCTGGACGAAGGCGTCTACATGGATGAAACCGACGGCCACATCGACAACATGTGCTGCTTCGTGCGTCCGGGGGAAGTGGCCCTGCACTGGACTGACGATCAGAACGATCCCCAGTACGCCCGCTCCGTGGCCGCCCTCAAGGTGCTGGAAGCGGCGGTCGATGCCAAGGGTCGCAAGCTGAAAGTGTGGAAGCTGCCCCAGCCGGGCCCACTGTTCTGCACTGAAGAGGAGTCTGCCGGTGTCGAGAGCGGTACCGGTGTGCCGCGCGAGGCAGAAGGCCGTCTGGCCGGTTCCTATGTGAACTTCCTCATCACCAACGATCGCATCGTCTATCCGCTGCTGGATGCCGCCACCGATGGCGAAGCCCAACGCATTCTGGAAGAGATCTTCCCCGATCACACCGTGGTCGGCGTGCCGGCCCGCGAGATCCTGCTGGGCGGTGGCAATATCCACTGCATTACTCAGCAAATCCCCTCAGGGAAGTAATAACCTGTTCCAAGCCAGCTGAGGTTGGTATTCAAAACCCCACGCCGTGGGGTTTTCTCTCTTGATGGTGTGATGGTCAGCAGGCGCTGATGCGGCGATCATCATGACAAACAGTCACCCTTTTACAGGAGATCCCCATGATCGAAGTGACCGAGGTTTCCATTGCCGAGCTGCGTGCTGCGCTCGAATCAGGCCGCACCACAGCGGTCGAACTGGTCAAGGCCTATCTGGCCCGGATCGAGGCTTACAACGGCCCCGAGACTGCCACCAAACTCAATGCCGTGGTGGTCGCCAATCCCGATGCGCTGAAAGAGGCCGAGGCTTCCGATGCCCGCCGCGCCCGTGGCGAGACCCTGAGCCCGCTCGACGGCATCCCCTACACCGCCAAAGACAGCTATCTGGTCAAGGGGCTGACTGCCGCCTCCGGCAGCCCGGCCTTCAAGGATCTGGTGGCCCAGCGCGATGCCTTTACCGTTGAGCGCCTGCGCGCCGCCGGTGCCATCTGCCTTGGCAAAACCAATATGCCGCCGATGGCCAATGGCGGCATGCAGCGCGGCGTCTATGGCCGTGCCGAGAGCCCCTACAACGCCGACTACCTGACTGCGCCCTTTGCCTCCGGCTCCTCCAACGGTGCCGGTACCGCCACCGCCGCCAGCTTCTCCGCCTTCGGTCTGGCGGAAGAGACCTGGTCGAGCGGCCGAGGCCCTGCCTCCAACAACGGTCTGTGTGCCTACACCCCGTCCCGTGGCGTCATCTCGGTGCGCGGCAACTGGCCGCTGACTCCGACCATGGATGTGGTGGTGCCCTATGCCCGCACCATGAATGATCTGCTGGAAGTGCTCGACGTGGTAGTGGCTGACGATGCCGAGACCCGTGGCGATCTGTGGCGCATGCAACCTTGGGTGCAGCTGCCCAAGGCCTCCGAGGTGCGTCCGGCTTCCTATCTGGATCTGGCTGCCAAGGCCGATGCCCTCAAGGGCAAGCGCCTCGGCGTGCCGCGCATGTTTATCAACAAGGATGAACTGGCCGGCACCAGCGAAAACCCCGGCATCGGCGGCCCGACCGGTCAGCGCATCCATACCCGCGAGACCGTGATCGCCCTCTGGGAAGATGCGCGCAAGGCGCTGGAAGCCGCTGGCGCCGAAGTTATCGAAGTGGACTTCCCGCTGGTCTCCAACTGCGAAGGGGATCGACCAGGTGCGCCGACCGTGTTCAATCGCGGCATCGTGAGCCCGGAGTTTCTCAACGACGAGCTGTGGGAGCTCTCCGGCTGGGCGTTCGACGACTTCCTGCGCGCCAACGGCGATCCCAAGTTGAACAAGCTTGAGGATGTCGATGGGCCGAAGATCTTCCCCCACGATCCGGGCACCCTGCCGAACCGCGAGGGCGATCTGGCGGCGGGCATGGACGAGTACGTCAATATGGCCAAGCGCGGCCTGAAATCCTGGGACGAGATCGCCACAGTGCCGGACGGCCTGCGTGGTCTGGAAAAGACCCGCAAGCTGGACTTGGAAGACTGGATGGACGGGCTCAAGCTCGATGCCGTGCTGTTCCCCACCGTCGCCGACGTCGCCCCGGCTGATGCGGATGTGAATCCGGCCTCCGCCGATATCGCCTGGAGCAACGGCATCTGGGTTGCCAACGGCAACCTCGCCATTCGCCACCTCGGCGTGCCGACTGTCACCGTCCCCATGGGCATCATGGCCGATATCGGTATGCCGGTGGGCCTGACCTTCGCCGGTCGCGCCTATGACGACAACAACCTGCTGCGCTTCGCCTCGGCCTTCGAATCCACCGGCAGCAAGCGTATGGTGCCGCCACGCACGCCGCCGTTGGGTTAAATATCCTAGATTAGTCTGGTGATAATGAAATAAAACCCACCCGTTATACGGGTGGGATCTTATTCTTCATAGTCATCAGGATCATAAGAAGACTTTTGAAGTATTATCTCGGCGCTATCTATATCTAGAGATATTAGGGAATCAGTAAATTCTATCTCTTCTATTGTTGCACGTGCAGCAAGCTCGTCTTCATAATTCAACTTTACATAGACGAACGTTTCCTCTTTATGCTTGGCGTGTAACTTATCGGTCACTATAAAAACAAATTCTCTATCTTCAGGATCCCAAGGAGAGTCCTCATAATTTGCAGCTGAATATTCTGCACTAACCAGCATCTCTATCGTTAATTCATAGGTTGCGCTATGAGGGCTGACTTCTATAATATTTTTGTCTATTATATTAACTTGGTTGACAACTATGCTATCAATATCAGCATCTAAGTAGTCACTACTTTCTGGATAAAACTCCATATCTGAAAG
>NZ_QAJD01000022.1:0-1656 GCF_003061465.1 Aeromonas sp. HMWF017 | reverse complement strand
CGGGAAGAAGGAGAAAGGCACAACCGAGTTGGTCAGCACGGCCAGAGAGGCATCGCCACAGATACCAATCAGCATGGCCATGGCGAGCGGTTTTTTCGGAATCATAAGCTGTTCAGTCATATCGTTCTCCATCCTGTGGTCATGGGTGAGGTTCACGGCGCTTCTGGTTTTGTACCTCGGCGCCCATGGCGATCATCCGCAGTTGGCGAATTGTTCGGTCGGAGAGTGCACGGCACTCTTCGCTGGTCATGTCGAGTGCATCGGCACCGGCACTGAAGACGATGGTGACCATGGCTTCTGCCTGGATGTAGGCATCTTCCCGTGGTGCTTCTGTGGTGGCTTCCAGATAATCGGTCAGCTCTGCGATAAAGTGCTGGATTTCGCGAGCCACCGCCTGACGAAAGGCGGCCGAGGTGCCGGAGCGTTCCCGCAGCAGCAGCCGGAAGATGTTGGGGTTGTTCTCGACGAACTCCATAAAGGTCTGCACCGAGGTGCTGATGACACTGCCACCACCGGCAATGCGCTGGCGTGCCTGTCGCATCAGTTGGCGCAGGGTAAGACCTCCTTCGTCAACCAGGGTCAGGCCCAGCTCCTCCATATCGCGAAAGTGGCGATAGAAAGAGGTGGGCGCGATACCCGCTTCGCGAGCGACTTCCCGCAGGCTGAGATTGGAGAAACTCCGATTGGCGCACAGTTGGCTGAATGCAGCATCGATCAATGTACGCCGGGTTTTTTCTTTTTGTTGAGCGCGAATACCCACGAAATCAGTCACCTTCAGCTTAACGAGGACAAATGATAACCCGAAGGCGCCTCAGGATCAGGTTTGTATCCTACTTTTTTACCATTGACCGTGAGGAAATCACCATAGAAAATGGCTAACAGCTGTTCGCTGAAAGGATGCAATGAGATGGCCAGACCCCCCATTATTTTGACCAATACCCTTCTGTTTTCCCTCTCCGGGATAGTGGCGTTGATTGTCGTACCCTGGTACGGCATGAGCCACGGTTACGATTTCTGGCAGTGGGCCAGTTTCCTGTTGTTGTTCTGCCTGAGTGGTCTCTCCATCACCGCAGGCTATCACCGGCTCTGGTCGCACAAGGCTTACAAGGCGCACCCCGCTTTGCAGTGGTTATTTGCCATCGGCGGTGCGTTGGCGCTGCAGAATTCTGCCCTGCACTGGTCGGCCGATCACCGCCGTCACCATCGTCATGTGGATGACAACGATAAAGACCCCTACAGCGCGGGGCGCGGTTTCTGGTATTCCCACATCGGCTGGATGCTGCGGGAGCATCAGGGAGATCGCTATGGCGATTACAGCAATGTGCGTGATCTGCAGAACAACCCGGTGGTCGCGTTTCAGCACCGTCACTATCTGACGCTGGCACTGGCGGCCAATCTGGGGCTGCCGCTGCTGCTCGGCCTGTGGCACGGGGATATGCTCGGCATGTTGTTGCTGGCAGGTGTCTTGCGGATGGTGATGACGCACCACACCACTTTTTTTATCAACTCGCTGGCCCACATCTGGGGCAGTCAGCCCTATACCGATCGCAATACCGCTCGCGATAACGGCATCCTGGCTTTTTTCACCTTTGGCGAGGGGTACCACAACTTTCACCACCTGTTCGAGAATGATTACCGCAACGGCATTCACTGGTG
>NZ_QAJD01000148.1:17174-44304 GCF_003061465.1 Aeromonas sp. HMWF017 | reverse complement strand
TTGAAAGGCTGGGGTATCCATGATGGTAGACCTCAAGGTGATGGCCTACTTCAAGATTAGCCTTTCAACACGTAATTGGGACAGAGCCATTTTTTTCGGGTGGGCGGATCGGACGCCAGCCCGCACCCTGCTTGGGGTTAGATTTGAATGGGGCTCTTTTAGGTTGGTCGTGAACTGTCCCGCTCGCTGAAAAACCTGTTCTGGATCAAGAAATGAGGCTTCGCTTTGGTGCCTAATAGACACCACATATAGGGACGCATTCGTTTTTAATCCCTATATGTTGTGTTGTTAAGCTGTGTATAAGCTGTTCCCCTCCTATCTTCAGCCCAGGCTTGTCAAGCCTCGGCTGAATTTATTTGCGTCCAGGATGAGATGCCGGGAGGGGGGCCCAACAAGGGTGAGCCAGAGGCAAATGCCTGGCCTTTTAACGGGGAAAATCCATGAAACCGGTTGTGATCAAACGTGACGGATGTCGCGCACCATTCAATGCCCAGCTGATTGCAGAGGCGGTCAGCCGTGCGGCGGAAGCGGTCAATCAGGCCAATCCGGCACTCGCCTCCCGCATTGCCAATGCGGTGAGTCAGGAGCTGGAAGGGCGTGGTGAAGTTGATATCCACGAGATCCAGAACCGGGTCGAAAACCACCTGATGGCTTCCGACGATAAGGCCATCGCCCGTGCCTATATCGAATATCGCCATGACAGGGATCAGGCTCGCGAGGCGCGCGGCCGTCTGGCGCAGGAGATCCGCGGTCTGGTCGAGCAGACCAACGCCGCCCTGCTCAACGAGAATGCCAACAAAGACTCCAAGGTGATCCCGACCCAGCGCGACCTGCTGGCCGGTATCGTCGCCAAGCACTATGCCACCAGCCACATGCTGCCCCGTGATGTGGTTCAGGCCCACGAGAGCGGTGATCTGCACTTCCACGATCTCGATTACTCACCTTTCTTCCCGATGTTCAACTGCATGTTGATCGATCTGAAAGGGATGCTGACCCACGGCTTCAAGATGGGCAATGCGGAGATCGATACCCCGAAATCCATCAGCACCGCCACGGCCGTGACCGCCCAGATCATCGCCCAGGTGGCGAGCCACATCTATGGCGGCACCACCATCAACCGCATCGACGAAGTGTTGGCCCCCTATGTGACCATCAGTTGGCAGAAACACCGTGAAGTGGCCGAAGAGTGGGGCATTGCCGATGTGGAAGCCTACGCCATGGCTCGCACCGAGAAAGAGTGTTACGACGCATTCCAGTCGCTGGAGTACGAGGTCAACACCCTGCACACCGCCAACGGTCAGACGCCGTTTGTCACCTTCGGCTTTGGTCTGGGGGACAGCTGGGAGTCGCGGATGATCCAGCGGGCCATCCTGAGCAACCGCATAGCCGGTCTTGGCAAGAACAAGAAGACCGCCGTGTTCCCGAAACTGGTGTTCGCCATCAAGGATGGCCTCAACCACAAGCAGGGCGATCCCAACTACGACATCAAGCAGCTGGCGCTGGAGTGTGCCTCCAAGCGGATGTATCCAGACATCCTCAACTACGACCAGGTCGTGAAAGTGACCGGCTCCTTCAAGACCCCCATGGGTTGCCGCTCCTTCCTCGGCGCTTACGAGGAGAATGGCGAGCTGATCCACGAAGGTCGCAACAACCTGGGGGTGGTGAGCCTCAACCTGCCGCGCATTGCCCTGAAATCCCGTGACGAAGCGGATTTCTGGGATCGTCTCGATGCCTCCCTGCGGGTCGCCAAGAAGGCGCTGATGTACCGCATCACCCGTCTGGACGGGGTGAAAGCGCGGGTTGCTCCGATCCTCTATATGGAAGGGGCTTGCGGCGTACGCCTCAAGGCGGACGACAACGTCAGCGAGATCTTCAAGAACGGTCGTGCCTCCATTTCCCTCGGTTATATCGGGGTTCACGAGACCATCAACGCCCTGTTTGGTGACAAGGTGCACCTGTTTGACAGCGCCGAGCTGCAACAGAAGGCCATCGCCATCATCGCCCGTCTCAGGGCGGCCATTGACGAGTGGAAAGAGGAGACTGGCTACGGCTTCAGCCTCTACTCCACCCCGAGCGAGAACCTTTGCACCCGTTTCTGCCGCATCGATGCCAAAGAGTTTGGCGTGGTATCCGGCGTGACCGACAAGGGTTACTACACCAACAGCTTCCACCTCGATGTGGAGAAGCAGGTCAACCCGTACGACAAGCTGGACTTCGAGGCGCCCTATCCGCCCATCGCCAGTGGCGGTTTCATCTGCTATGGCGAGTACCCCAACATCCAGCACAACCTGGAAGCGCTCGAAAACGTCTGGGATTACAGCTATGACAAGGTGCCTTACTACGGTACCAACACCCCCATCGACGAGTGCTACGACTGCGGCTTTACCGGCGAATTCGAGTGCACCTCCAAGGGCTTTACCTGCCCGCGCTGCGGTAACCACGACCCGGCCAAGGTGTCGGTGACCCGCCGTGTCTGCGGCTACCTCGGCAGCCCGGATGCGCGCCCCTTCAATGCGGGCAAGCAGGAAGAAGTAAAGCGCCGCGTCAAACATATGTGATGTATTGGTTGCATTATCCATTTGGTTAATGCAACCATGCTTAAAAACATAAAGTGGGGTAAAAATGGATCTTTCTCTTCTTGTCTTATCTTATGAAACAGAACAGGGTCAAAATAAGATAAAAACAATAAATAGAGATGCAGAGGTTTTGTTTTCTCTTCCTGATGTTGTTCGTATATTAATTGCTGAAAATAGATTGCATTCGACAGCGAATGTAAATGTTGGGTTTGATGGTTTTTATCGTGCACAAATTGAAGCTCTCGAACCAGATGAACAGCAAATAATCCAAGGTGAACCAACGCTTAATAATCCAGGTCATGAATTGTATGTGACTCAACCAGGACTTCTTCGCTTGTTGTCTAGAGACAAGAGTCCTGCATGTAAGAGATTTCAACGTTGGGTTTTTCATGAAGTCATACCCTCTATTATAAAATTTGGCAACTATCCTCCACCTTCTCAAGCAGAGTCTGACTTGATGAGGCTTGCAAAGCTAATGGTTAGTGAAATAGCTGCCAGAGAAAAGTTGGAGAGGGAAACAAAGGCTCAACTGGCCGAACATTCTGCCAGAATATCTCATCTATCCAATGAGGTCACTTTGATCAAAGAGAGCTCTAGTGATTTTGCACGGTTTGCTCATATTGACGAGTATTGTGATGGGATGGATGATGCGACTAAATATTATATATTCTGTATGTGCGATAAAGTATGTTTAGAAGGTCAGATAGAAACAAAGAAAATATCAATCGATGGGATTGGGGTTAATAAGCTTTTCCCTAGAGATGTTATTCTTTCTGTATTAAATAGAGATTAAATGTTTTATCACCAGTATTATCCAGTTGATGTGATCAACGGCCCCGGCACCCGTGTCACCCTGTTTGTCTCCGGTTGTGAGCATCAGTGCCCGGGTTGCTACAACCAGAGCACCTGGCGGCTCGATGGCGGCAAGCCGTTCGATGAGGCGATGAGCGATCGCATCATTGCGGATCTCAACGACAGCCGCATCAAACGGCGAGGTCTGTCGCTCTCCGGCGGCGATCCGCTCCACCCGGCCAACGTGCCCCACGTGCTGGCGCTGGTGAAACGGGTGCGCGCCGAGTGTCCGGGCAAGGATATCTGGTGCTGGACCGGTTATCTGCTCGGCGAACTGTCAGAGGCCCAGCGCGAGCTGGTGGCCTTGCTGGATGTGCTGGTGGATGGCAAGTTTGAAAAGGAGTTGGCAGACCCGGGCCTGCTATGGCGTGGCAGCAGTAATCAGCAGATCCACGACCTCAACGCCTGGCGTGATGCGGGTGAGCGAATTCCCTGTCTGGTTTGCAGTTGAAGTCCGGGATGTTTATGGTTAGCCCATTCCAATCCTGACGACATTATTGAAAAGGAGAGCCGAGATGAACAATCTGCTCAAGATCCTGCTGGCCATTTTCCTGCCCCCGGTGTGCGCTTTTATCCAGGTGGGCTTTAGCCTGCACTTTTTAATCAACATAGTGCTGACCCTGATGGGCGGTCTGCCGGGCATGGTCCATGCGCTCTGGTTGGTGGTGAGCGACAAGCGCGGCTGATGCCAGCGTATGGTTAGTGAGCTTATTGACGATAAAAGGGCCAACCTCTCGGGGTTGGCCCTTTTGTTAATGTTCATACGAATACTTTTTCGTTAGGATGGGTGACTGACCAAGCGGGCCGCGTTGAGCGTCCCGCAGTCCGGCAACAAGCACCGGCAGAGAACAAGGAGCGTTACATGAAGTGGAAAGTCGCAGTATGGTCAGGTCTGGCAGTGACACTGTTGCTGGGGTGCTCATCCCGTCAGGAGGTGGCGCACGAGCGCGCTCCGATCGCTATCTCTCTCGAGCAGTTGTCCAGCTACTGGGTTCAGGAGAAGCAGTGGTCATGGCTTGGCAATGACGAGCCGGCCCTGCCGGCCAAACCGGTCAAGGGGTATGTGGAAGTTCGCTATCAAATCGACGCCAGCGGCACGCCGGTCAAGCCTGAAGTGGTGGCGGCCGAGCCCCCCGGCGAACTGGAACAGAGCGCGCTGGCGACCCTCTCGCGGATCCGCTACAGCCCGGCAGAGGGCAACCCGGATGCCATTCCGGTCGAGGTGACCAACCGCTTCGAGATCGAGATCAACTGATCCCCCACCACTCTGATGCCAGAGTAAAGAGAGACCCCGGCCAGGCCGGGGTCACGTTTATTGCTGTTTGCAGTCGTTGTAGGCGGTCTGCCACTCGCCATCCTGATCCCGAAGCTCGACAAAGCCCTCATCCCCCTTGTTCCACCAGACGGCCTCATGTTCGTCCGTATAGCGGGCGCCAGAGGCTGAAATGGCCTGGGGCAGGGTGTAATCCTTGCCGTCCGGCAGTGACAGCTTGATAAAGTTGAGGCTTTCGTCGGAGAGGGAGAAGTAGCGCACCTGCACCTTCTTGCCCTGCTCGCACTGGTAACTGACCGGTTCGCCACCAGTGACTGAGAGGGTATTGCCCTGATTACAGCCAGCGAGCAGGCCGAGGGCCAGCGCACCAGCGGCCATCATATGTGCCTTATTCATGATTACAGCTCCATTGGTGTCATACGGGCGTGAGCCTAACAGGTTGCCGTTATTGTGCAATCCGCGGGGCCATTCGGTGCGTCGCTCGCTGTCCGGCCTACCGCGCGAGTATGAGGGGGCGCAACCAGGAAGGCATCGTCAATCAGTAGAGGCCAAGTCTGGTTTCAAACTGGCGGATCAGCGTCTCATAGATGCCGTTGTTCTTGATCTTCTGCAGCCCCTGTTCGAACTGTTTGGCCAGCGCTTCCCCTTGCGGGTGGTGGCGGGAGAAGGCGAGCCAGAAGCCATCAGTGGAGAGCTTGCCAACCTTGACCACCTTGCCGATCAGCTGCTTCTGCTGGATCTTGAGGTAGCCCGGCATGCCGTTCATCAGGATGTAGTCGACCCGGCCGCGCACCAGCATCTCGAGGATCTGGGCATCGGATTTGGCTTGAAAGCGGGTGATCCTGGGGTTCTCCATAAAATCGGTAGGGTAGGTGTAGCCGAGGGTGATGCCCACCCGCTTGCCCTCCAGCGAGGTGAGCTTGAGATCCCGTTGCGGGTCGCTGGCAAGGGCGAAGATGGCAAGATCCTCCTCGAACATGGGGGTATCGTGCCAATGGTACTGGTAGCGGTTCTCTTCGGTGATGGTGGCGTTGAAGCACCCCGCAAGTTTGCCGCTTTTCGCATCGTGCATGCAGCGGGCGAAGGGGAGGGTGCGAAAGACAATCTCGATCCCTTCGGCGGCGAACACCGCCTTGACCAGCTCAGGCGCCAGTCCGTGGGGCTGGTCATCCTCATTGTCTTTGTCGCGCTCGCAGTAGGGGGCCCAGTCATCTTCGGCACCAATGACAAGCGGGGTGGCCCCGAGCGGGCTGGTAGCCAACAGCATCAGACAAACCAGCCATTTTTTTAACAACGGAACCATAAGTGTGCACCTCATCGACAGCAGCCTTACAAGCATAGCCACACTTCTGCGCTGACTTGTAGTGGCAGGAGTATTGGTGAGGGAGGTAAACGAGGGCGAGAAAAAAAGCCCCGGCAGGCGACGGGGCGAAAGAGAGCTTATCCATGGGCTGACAACAGTGCTTACAACAGGAAATCAATAACCGAAGCGGGTCGCCTCGAAGCGGTTGAGCAACCGGTGGACGAGGTAGCAGGCCAGCAGGGTGACCACGATGGCAAACAGGATGCTGCTCACCCGGTAGAGGGCGCTGAACACCAGATCGTTGCCCGGAGTGAGGTACTGGCCAAACAGGATGCCGAGGGTGGTGAGGGCGCCAAAGCCGACCCCGGAGCCGCCTGCCTCCTTGACGTGGGCATGGCTGAACAGCATGGCGCCGAGCCATAACAGTGGAGCGACCAGCAGCAGTTGTCCTGACCAGTCATAGAGCAGCAGCTGGCCGAGCAAGCCGAAGGTGACACCCAGCAAGGTGCCCATCGCCCGTTTGCGGGCATAACTCAGCGCACCGTTCCAGTGCATGGGGAACAGCACCAGCAGGGTTGTGGCCTGGGCAGACATGGAGTCGCGCAGGTCAAACACCTGAAATACCAGAAACGACAGGGTGGCCACCGTGGCCCCCAGCAGGGCTTCATGGCGCATCCGGTGCGGCGCCTTGGGGGCCGAGGCTGGCTTGGGTCTGGCCTCCACATCCGGGATCAGCATGGTCATCAGATAGGCGATTAGTACCGACAGCACGCTCGCCCAGATATTGTTGAGGATCAGGTCGTTGAGGTCGGTCTGCGGATAGCTGGCAAAGTGCAGCATGATGCTGAGGCTCAGCACCCCGTTGGCCCCGAACAGAAACAGGCTGCCCCGCGACATGGCGGCGAAGCGGTAGAGAAACAGCATGAAGGCGATAGGGGTCATCAGCGCCGGATGGCTGCCAAACAGTCCCCCCAGCAGCCCGACCTCCACCCCACAGACCACCGCCGCCGCGATCAGCTGGCGCGCGGCATGGCCATTCATCACCGGCACCATCCCCAGCAGCAGCACCGGCGTGACCGTATAGAAGACCCCGTAATTCCAGCCAAACAGCTTGCAGAGCAGAAAGCCCGTGGTGCAGCCAAAGGCGATGCGCAGGCACTGGCGCAGCTCGTTGCCGGTGAGGGGCCGATACCAGAGGTGAGTGGCAGCACCACCGGCGGGGTGTGCTGGGGCGGTATTGGCCGACGGATGAGTGGCGTGGTTAGTAGACATAATGGAGCAGGCTGAGCAGGTGGATCTGGCCCCGTGCCAGCATGGCGGTCAGGGCATTGTCCGGCAGCAGTTGCACTGTGGCCCGCGCCCCGGCTGGCAGATGATCGGGGAGCTGCTCCAGCTCGAGGTGCAGCCGCATCCGCTGGGCATCCCGTACCCAGCGATCAGACTCCACCGGCGCGGCCAGTCGACCATTGGCATCAAATTGACCGGCACTCACTCCGGCATCCAGACTGCTTACCCGGGCAGGATAGAGCTGACCCGGCTCGCCATCGAAGGCCACCAGTGCGCGGGTTTGCTCGCCGACATGGCGCAGGCTCTTCTCCCGAAAATCGGCTATGACATCGACCTGTTCCGACACCAGCGCCAGCAGCGGGCTGCCCGCGCTGGCGATACTGCCCGGCTTGAGCTGCAGGTTGGTGATGGTGCCATCCTGATCCGCGTGGACCCGGCTGTAAGAGAGGGCCAGCTGCGCTTGCGCCAGCTTGTTGCGGGCCTGGCGCAGCAACAGATTGTCCTCACCGGTCACGCCACGACTGGCCTTGATCTGGGCCAGTTTGGCCTGACTGGCGCGCAGGTTGGCCTGGGCGCTGCGCAGGGCGCTGTCAGCCTCATCTTTTTGTTGCAGCGAAACCATGTGACGTTGGTAGAGCGCATCGATCCGCTCAGCCTCGCGCCACTTCTGGCTGGCCAGGGTCTCCTTGGCGTTGATCTCGGCAACGGCGGCGGTCAGGGCGGCATCCAGTTCACTGTTCTGCTGCTCTGCCTGCGCCAGCGCAAGGCGGGCTTGCTCCACTGCCAGTTCAAAAGGGGCCGGATCCAGCCTGAACAGCAGATCCCCCTTCTTGACCTGCTGGTTGTTGTGAACGGCGACCTCGATCACCTTGCCGCTCACCTGGGGGGCCAGCTTGGTGACCACCCGGGTCGCCATCGCCTGAGGGGTGAGGGGCATCAGCAGGTCGGCTATCAGAAAATAGGCAAACAAGGTGGCAAAGCCAGCCATGGACCATTTGATCCAGCGGGTAAATTGTTGATCCGGAGTCATCTTATTCTCTCTCTGTGTCGGTCTCGGGAGGGCTTGTATCGCCTCCGGCTTGTCGGTCGTGGTGTTGTTCAATTTTGCTGAGGGCGTTGGCCGAGATCCGCTGCACCGTGGCTTCAAACAGCTGAAGGGTCTGCTCGTCAATGCCCCCCAGAAGCTCCCGGCGGATATTCATGATGCGGTCGGCGATCTGATCGAGCAGGGTCTGGCCAGCCGGGGTCACACAGACGATGCGGGCCCGCTTGTCCTGACTGCAGCAATGGCGCTCAATCAGTCCCTGCTCTTCCAGCTGGCCCAGGGTGCGCATCAGGGAGGGGAGCTCTATCTCGAGGGCTTCGGCCAGGGTCTTCTGGCTGACATGGTTCCCCATGCGGGAGAGTTTCCACAGCGCGGTCCAGCGGGGATGGGTGAGGCCAAGGGGAGCCAGCTCCAGGTCGGCGGCAGTACGCCATAGCCGGTGCATCCGCGCTATCTGCTCGGCGAGCGACAGCTCGCGCAACCTTTCCAGATCCGTCATCTTCTCATCCTCAATGTACTTAGCATGCTAACTATCATACTTGTTTAGCAGGCTAAGTAAATAGTGTGATGCTGTTCATGTTTCTGGTCGGATCTTTCGTTGGTGAGGGCGAGCAGCATTCGAGCCCCTGATATTATTCTCGGGGCTGATCCACTCGAGGCTCTTTTGCCGCTTCGGATATTGCGCCGTGAATGGAGGATATCCGGTGGTTATTTTCATGAAATTTTCAGCTTCAGCGAGCAGCTCTTTTTTTATCCGCTAATATTGATGGGGTTATAAAACAAGGGGGAAACGGGTTGTGGATGGATATGACAGTGGATGTGTGTATCTGGCAATTGAAGCGCTGTTGAGTGATGGGGAATATGGTGCAGAGTCACACCATGGCGTGAATCGAGAAGGCGCTATCAGAAGTACCGATATCAGTCATGATTTTGACCCCGCCAATATTCCATTGCTGTTGGCAGAATAGACCTGACCGTGTGTGATCCTTGTGAGTTCAAGCCAGTGCTCTGGTATTCGCTGGCTTGACTCATCACTATTTCAATCTCCCCTTTTTGCATCTTTCTCCTCACCATTTTCCATCGTGCGTACTTCCTGCACGCCGACTCAAACCCTGGTGTGGCATGCCGTGGCACTCGCGTTATGGCGATGACATTGCCCGCTGATTATCACTCACAGGAGCAGTGGCGATAAATGGTCGCAGAGCTTGTCATCTGGCTCTGTTATTTCCCCGAAGGGGGGAGATCATCGCATCGTTATTACTGCTGATCACCCAAATATCCGCCATTATGGTCGCTCGTTTTATCACCCTATTTCCTGACTTGGTCGGGTATCGGATGTCTGGTGTTCTATTGTGCTGCGCACGTTGGAGGCACCATGATGTTTAAGTTTTTAATGTTTTTATATGGCTTTGCAGTCTGGCTAACCGACAGAGGAGAGGGGGATCAATAAAGTAGCGGCCACAATCACACGCAGAGTACATAACAATGAAAAACCTCTCACCCCTACAAACTACACAAGAAAAGGCCGCCTTTATGGGCGGCCAACAAATTGCCGGTATGCCGCTCTTTATATTTCTGGGGCTGGCGACCTGCGTTCTCTTTTCCGGCTGGAATGGCTCTCTGCCCCTTGGCATGGTCGGTGCGCTGGCGCTGATGTTCGTGCTGGGTACCCTGCTGACCGAGCTGGGTGAGCGGATCATGCCGATCCGCGAATATCTGGGGGGCGGCACCATTCTCGCCATCTTCGGCGGCGCCGCCCTGTTCGAATACCAGCTGCTGCCGGTGCAGGCGGGGCAGGTCATTACCAACTTCATGAAGGAGGGAGGCTTTCTCAACTTCTTTATCGCCAGTCTGGTGACTGGCTCCGTGTTTGGCATGAGCGGCGCTTTGCTGAAAAATGCCGCCATGCGCTATCTGCCGGTCATTCTTGGTGGCGTCGCACTGGCGCTGCTGAGCGTGGGGCTGGTCGGCTCCCTGATGGGGTATGGCTTCAAGAATGCGGTGCTGCTGATCGGCCTGCCCATCATGGGCGGTGGCATGGGTGCTGGCGCGGTGCCTCTGGTGGAGATCCTCTCCGGCCCGATGCAGATGTCCAGTGCGGATCTCTTGTCACGCATGGTACCGGCGGTGGTGATCGCCAATACCCTGGCCATTCTGGTGGGCTCTCTGCTGGCGCGCCTTGGTCGCCGTTACCCCTCCCTGACCGGCAACGGCAAGCTGATGGTCAAGGAAAGTAGCCAGAGCATTGCCGATGAGCAGGCCGAAGCGCCGACCCTGCAGAGTCTCGGCATGGGCCTTTTCATCAGCTCCAGCATGTTTGTGCTGGGCTCCCTGCTTGGCAACTTTATCCCCATGCACCCCTTCGCCCTGATGATTTTGGCGGTCGCCTTTATCAAGGTGAGCGGCCTGCTGCCGCGCCGTTATGAGCAGGCGGCGGCCGACTGGTATCAGTTTGTGGTGAGCAACCTCACTCCCTCCCTGCTGGTGGGGATCGGCGTCGCCTATACCAGTATTCCCGAGCTCATCAGCGCCTTCTCCATCAGCTACTTCGTGCTGGTCATGGTCACCGTAATTGGCGGGGCACTCGGCGCGGCGCTGGTCGGCAAGCTGATCGGCTTCTACCCCATCGAGGCGGCCATCACCGGCGGGCTCTGCATGGCCAACATGGGCGGCACCGGCGATGTGGCGGTACTCTCGGCGGCCCAGCGGATGAAGCTGATGCCTTTTGCCCAGATCTCCTCTCGCCTCGGCGGCGCCGTGATGCTGATTTTGGCGACCGCTCTTATCTCCCTGCTCGCCTGATACCGGATTGAGGAACAAACAAGATGAACGACATCATGATGGGCACCAGCCTGCCCTATGCCGAGCGCAAGCGTCAGGGCGTGCGGGGGCGTATGCCCCACAAGGAGGAGTCCCTCTCCCAGCAGCGGCGCCGGATCTACCGGTTGGTCAGTGCCATGCAGAGCCCGTTCGATCAGCATCTGTTGTTGCGCCAGCTGCAGGAGGACAACCCGGTGCTCTTCTACGATCTGGTGCGCCACCACCTGCCGGAGCTGCTGCCGATCATCTACACCCCGGTGGTGGGGGAGGCGTGTCAGCGCCACAGCGATCTCTATCTGCGTAGCCATGGTTTGTATCTCTCCTGGCACGATCGTGACGATCTCGACGACATCCTCGAGTCGGTGGAGCAGGAGGTGGACGTGATCGTCATCTCCGATGGCGAGCGGGTGCTGGGGCTCGGCGATCTCGGCATCGGTGGCATGGGGATCTGCATCGGCAAGCTGGCGCTCTATTCAGCCGCTGGCGGCATCAACCCGGCCCGCACCCTGCCGCTCTGTGTCGATGTGGGCACCAACAACCCCGAGCTGCTGGAGGATGACTCCTACCTCGGCTGGCAATCCCCGCGCATCGACGGCGAGAGCTACTACCACTTCATGGACAAGGTGGTGGCCGCCATTCGCAAGCGCTGGCCGCAGGTGGTGCTGCAGTTTGAAGACTTTGCCGGCAAGCATGCCGCCAACCTGCTGACCCGTTATCGCGACGAGCTCTGCATGTTCAACGACGACATTCAGGGCACGGCGGCAGTGGCTTCTGCCTGCGTGCTGGCCGGGTTGCAGCAGGCGGGTATCGCCCTCAATGATGCCCCTGTGCTGATCGTCGGTGCCGGTTCTGCCGGTTGTGGCATCGCTGCCATGCTGGCCCAGCTGGCGGGGAGTCACGACGGCGTCTGGCTGTTTGATCAGGACGGGGTGGTCTGCGCCGATCGTCCCAATCTGACTCGCGCCCAGCAGCCGTTTGCCCGTGCTGTGGAGGAGGGGATCAGTTCGCTGCTGGAGACCATCCGGCAGGTGCGTCCGGCGGTCTTGATTGGTGTGAGCGGTCAGGGCGGCCTTTTTACTGGCGAGGTGTTGCAGGCGATGGGGGAGGTGTGCGCGCAGCCGGTGATCCTGCCACTCTCCAACCCGACCCGCAGCGCCGAGGCCACCCCCGAGCAGGTGTGGGCCGCCACAGATGGCCGCGCCCTGCTGGCCACCGGCAGCCCCTTTGCGCCGGTGACGGTGGCGGGGGAGCTGCGGGTAGTCTCCCAGTGCAACAACGTCTATGTCTTTCCGGGCATTGGTCTCGGAGCCTGCGCCGTCAAGGCGCGCCGCATCAGCGATGGCATGTTGCTGGCCGCGGTGCGGGCGGTCGGCGCCTATCCGCTGGTGGCGGGCCGGCTGTTGCCCCCCATCGAGCAGGTGGGAGAGGTGGCCCGCGCCATCGCCAGAGCGGTGGCGCTCTGCGCCCGCGAGGAAGGATTGGCCGATTTTGTCGGCGATCCGGCTCCTTTGATTGACCAGACCTGGTGGCATCCGCACTATTGGGCAGCGTCCTGACGTTTTAAGGTATGTGCATGAAACTTCGCCACCAGTTGGTCACCCTCTCTCTTGGGCTCTCCCTGCTGCTGATCCTCATTCTGGGCAGCCTGCTGGCCCTCTTTATCCGTCATCTGCTGGAGAGCAACCTGCAGGATAAGGGGAGCGATCTGGCCCGGGTCATGGCGGCGGACACCCGGGTTGTCGAGGCTCTGCGTCAGGGGAGTGATCCGACTCTGCGCGACTATGTGGAGGCGGTCTGCAACCGCACCGATGCCACCTATATGGTGGTGACTGACGAGCATGGTCGCCGCCTCAGTCACCCCAACCCCGAGCTGGTGGGGCAGAAGTTCCGCGGCGAGGATCTCTGGCCCGCGCTGCAGGAGCGGCGAAGCTATTGCTCCAAGGATCGGGGCACCATGGGACCGGCGATCCGTTGCTTCTCCCCGGTGGTAGGCGGAGACGGGCGCGTCATGGGGGCCGTGGTGGTGGGCTACCTGATGCAGCAGGTGGAGGGCATCTATATGGAGCGGGTAGCCCTGCTCATCAGCGCCATTGTGGCGGTGCTGGGGTGCGGCCTGCTGCTGGCACTCTGGGTGCAATACTTGCTGCGCAAGACCCTGCTCGATCTGGAGCCGGAGGCGATCGTGCGCCGCTTCACTCTGCAGGATCTGGTGCTGGAGCAGATCGCCGAAGGGGTGATTGCCCTCGATGGCCGCGGCAACATCGCCATGATTAACAGCACCGCCATCTATCAGCTGCGGCTGCCTGCCACCGGTCGTCACGCCCTGCAGGGGCAGGCGCTGGCGGAGCTGGTGCCGCCCCTTGCCCCCTGTCTGGAGCAGGAGGGTGGGGAAGTGAGCTTCACCATTCAGGGGGAGTCCTTCGTCGGCCGCTGGCAGGCGGTGCAGGGCAAGGCGCCGGGGCGGCTGCTGATCTTCAGCCGTCCGGAGGTGGCTACCAGTCTGGGGGTGCAGGTGACCCACCTGCGCCAGTACGCCGAGATGCTGCGGATGCAGAGCCACGAGTTTGCCAACAAGCTGAGCAGCCTCTCCGGCCTGTTGCAGCTGGGCCATGTGGATCAGGCGGTGGAGCTGATCCAGCAGGAGAACGAAGCGTGCCAGATCATGCTGCAGGAGCTGCTGCGGCTGATCGACAACAAGCCGGTGGCGGGGCTTATTCTCGGCAAGTTCAGCCGGGCTCGCGAGCTGGGGGTGACCCTGGATCTCGATCCCGATTCGGCGCTGGCGGAGTATCCGGCCTCGGTTTCGGCCGATCTCATCACCCTCATTGGCAACCTGCTGGACAACGGCCTGCAGGCGGCCTGGCGCAACCGCCAGCAGCGGCCGCCGCGGGTGCTGCTGTCCCTGTGCGATGTGGGGCGGCGGCTGGTGATCGAGGTGGAGGATAGCGGCGAGGGGGTCGACGAGGAGCTGGCCGATCATCTGTTCGATTACGGGGTGAGTCGTCAGAGCGGCGATCACGGGGTGGGTCTGTTCCTGGTCAAGGAGACCGTGGGTCGGCACGAGGGTGTGATAGAATGGCGGCGAACCGCCGAGCAGACCACCCTGTTTGGTATCTACTTGAATAAAAACCAATTAATGTGAGCCATGGACCCAATAATCACGCTTGTTATTGAAGATGACGATCGGATCGGTGCCATCTTGTCAGAACTGGTGGCGGCGACACCCGGTTTCTCCCTGCTGGGGCGGGCCGGCACCCTGGCCCAGGCCGATGCCATGATGGCCGGTGTGGTGCCCCAACTGCTGCTGGTGGATGTATCCCTGCCCGATGGCTCCGGCCTTGAGTGGGTGAGCCGCCTGCGCAGCCACAACCGCGAAGCCTACGTCATCATGGTGACTGCCTCGCGGGATGTGGAGACCATCCAGCAGGCCCTCAATCTGGGGGTTCATGACTACGTCATCAAACCATTGCGGCTGTTTCGCATCCAGCAGAGTCTGGATGAGATCCTGCAACTGCACAGCCGCCTCTGCGAGCGGGGTCGGCTGGAGCAGGAAGATCTCGACAAGCTGCTGGGCAAAGGGGGGCGCTCCCAGATCAAGGAGATGCGCGTCACTCCCAAGGGGATCGACAGCATCACCCTGCGTCAGGTACTGGATCTGCTGGCGGGCGAGCCGGAGAGCGTCTTCTCCACCGACACGGTGGCGCTGCGGTTGTCGCTGAGTCGCACCACGGCGCGCCGCTATCTGGAGTATCTGGAGTCGGAAGACCGGGTGGATGTGGATCTCAACTATGGTCAGCGGGGGCGGCCGGAGCGGCGTTACCGCTGGCGCCGGGCGGGGTGAAGTCGGTTCACCGTCGTTAGAGCACGATAGAAATGAACAAGGGAGCCAGCGGCTCCCTTGTTGTTTTTTGCATGTTGCCCGTCAGGCCGCATTGCGTTCCGGCAGTGGGACACGCTTTTTCAGCTGGGAGATCATCACCCCGCCCAGGATCAGTCCGCCACCCAGCAGGTGGTAGCCGTGGATCGGCTCGCCCAGGCCGACGACGGCGATCAGCGCCGTACAGAGCGGCATCAGGTTCATAAAGACCGAGGTGCGCTCTGCCCCCATACAGGCGAGGCCGCGCATCCAGCAGTAGGCTGCCAGCAGGGAGGAGGCAAGCCCGGCGAAGAGCACCAGCCCCCACCCTTCTGCCGGTACCGCCATCGAGTCGGCGCTGAGGGCGAGTGGCACCAGCAGCAGTACCGCCAGCAGGATCTGCATATAGAGGTTGAGCCAGGGGCCAAACGGCAGGTGCCAGCGGCGGATCAAGAGGCCGTAAAGGGCGTAGCTGGCGGAACCCAGCAACATCATGCCATCCCCCGGGTTGATGCCGTTGTGGAGCAGGGCGAGCGGCTCGCCCTTGCCAAGCAGCAAGAGCACTCCGAACAGGGAGAGACTCATGCCGAGCAGTGCCTGTTTGCCGGGACGCTGGCCGAAGAAGAGCGCCCCTTGCAGCAGGGTGAGCAGCGGGATCAGGGAGCCGATCACTCCCATATTGGTGGCCGAGGTGCTGTGGGCGGCGTAATAGGCCAGGCACTGGTAGAGCACCATACCGAGCGCCGCCAGCACCAGCAGCTTGCCGAGCCAGGGGCGAACCTCACTGCGTCGCCGCCAAAGGGTGGGCAGGCAGAAGGGAGTCAGCGCCAGGGCGGCGATCACCCAGCGATAGAAGGAGATAGCCGCGGGGTCGAGCACGCTGGCGGCCGCCTTGGACACCACGGTATTGGTAGCCCAGATCAGCACAGCCATCAGCGGAAAGAGAAGAGGGGAAAAGATTCGCATCAGAGGCTCCTTATTAACAGGGGGCCAAGTCTACCCTTGTCTTTATATTATCAAGTAGCGTAAAACAGACAGATGACCCAGCAGAAAAGACAACTCTTTCTGATGTACCTTATTCCGGCCCACACGGGCTGCGTTTGCTCGCAACTGATGGCTGCTTTTGACCTGTGCCGGAGACCGAGCCAACAGGGCGTTGCATCACGCCTGCTCCTCTCTCTCGCTGACAAGGGGCGCTGATGGCCACTCACCACTTTCAGCCGGTAGATGTCGTTCTGCCCGCTCCCAATCCGCTCTATTTCAGTTACCAGCAGATGCTGGCCGACAGCGCGACCGTACTGCACTCCCACCCCTGGGGCCAGCTCAACATGATCAGCCTGGGGATCATGGAGATAGAGCTGGGGGATCAGCGACTGGTGGCCCCTGCCGACTACCTTATCTGGGTACCGGCGGGTCTCGACCACACCTCCTACAACGAGCAGACCCTCGACTATACCTCCATCTACGTCAGCCACGAGCTGGCGGCCAAGCTGCCGCCAGAGCCCAGATTGCTGCTGCTCACCCCGCTGATCCGCGCCCTGCTGAGCGATTTTTGCGAACGGCGGGTGAGCCATATGGCGGATGAGTGGGATCAGCGCCAGGCCGAGCTACTGGTGGAGCGATTGACGCGCACCCGCTGTCAGGAGAGCTATCTGCCGATGAGTCAGGACAAGCTGCTGGCTCCCATGCTGGCGGCGTTGCACAGCGATCCTGCCGATCCCCGTACTCTGGCCCAGTGGGCCGGACAACTGCACACCACAGAGCGCACCCTGGCGCGGCGCTGCCTGCGGGAGTTGGGGATGAGCTTCGGTCAGTGGCGGGCCCGGCTGAGGCTGCTCAAGGCGCTGGCCTGGCTCAAGGGGAACATGCCCATTCAGGAGATCAGCTGGCGGCTTGGTTACGGCTCCACCTCGGCCTTTATCGCCATGTTCAACCGGGAGCTGGGCTGCTCTCCCCAGCGTTATCGCCAGCAGTCAGGCCGATAACAAATTGCTGGACATGTCATCTGATGAAGCAAAACAAGAAGGGCGCCCGCAGGCGCCCTTTCTGATGACATCTGCGTGCGCTAGAAGAAGCCGAGCGGGTTGATGTCGTGGCTCACCAGCAGGTTCTTGGTGTTCTGGTAGTGGTCCAGCATCATTTTGTGGGTCTCGCGGCCGATCCCCGACTTTTTGTAACCGCCAAAGGCGGCATGTGCCGGGTAGGCGTGGTAGCAGTTGACCCAGACCCGGCCAGCCTGAATGCCACGCCCCATGCGCCAGGCCAGATTGCTGTCGCGGGTCCACAGGCCTGCCCCCAACCCGTACTGGGTGTCGTTGGCAATGGCCAGAGCATCCGCCTCGTCCTTGAAGGTGGTGACCCCGAGTGCCGGCCCGAAGATCTCCTCCTGGAACACCCTCATCTTGTTCTGACCGGAGAAGATGGTGGGCTGGATGTAGAATCCCCCCTCCAGTCCGCTCACCTTGGCCGGGCCGCCGCCGATCAGCATCTTGGCCCCTTCGCCGCGGCCGATCTCCATGTAGCCCAGGATCTTGTCGAACTGCTCGCGGGACGCCTGCGCTCCCACCTGAGTGGCGGTATCGAGGGGGTTGCCCTGCACTATGGTGCGGGCGCGGGCCAGCACCTTGTCCATGAAGTCGTCATAGATGCTGGCTTGCACCAGGGCGCGGGAGGGGCAGGTGCACACCTCGCCCTGGTTGAAGAAGGTCATCAGCATCCCTTCCACCGCCTTGTCGATGTAGCTGCTCTCGTGCTGCATCACGTCGGCGAAGTAGATGTTGGGGGACTTGCCGCCCAGCTCCACGGTGGAGGGGATCAGCTTGTCGGCGGCGCAGCGCAGGATATGGGCGCCCACCTCGGTGGAGCCGGTAAACGCCAGCTTCTGGATCCGGTTGCTGGTGGCGAGCGCCTGACCTGCCTCGGTGCCAAAACCGTTGACCACGTTGACCACGCCGGGGGGCAGGATGTCCTTGATGAGATCCATCATCAGCATGATGGTGACCGGGGTCTGCTCGGCGGGCTTGAGCACGCTGCAGCAACCCGCCGCCAGCACCGGGGCCAGCTTCCAGGCCGCCATCAGCAGCGGGAAGTTCCACGGGATGATCTGGCCGACCACGCCGATGGGCTCCTTGAAGTGGTAGCTGACGGTATTCTGATCCAGCTCGGCGGCCGAGCCCTCCTGAGCGCGAATGCAGCCTGCGAAGTAGCGGAAGTGATCCACCACCAGCGGCAGGTCTGCCGCCAGGGTTTCGCGCACCGCTTTGCCGTTCTCCCAGGTTTCGGCGATGGCGAGCCGTTCGATGTTTTGCTCGATGCGATCGGCGATGCGCAGCAGCAGGTTGCTGCGCTCGGTGACGCTGGTCTTGCTCCAGCTGGTGAACGCCTTGTGGGCGGCATCCAGCGCCAGCTCGATATCGGCGGCGTCGGAGCGAGCGACCTCGCAGAATACTTTGCCATCCACCGGCGAGATGTTTTCAAAGTAGCGGCCGGCGCGAGGAGCCACCCACTCACCACCGATGAAGTTGTCGTAACGGGACTTGAAGCTGACCAGGGCACCTGCCTGACCGGGAGCGGTATAAATCATCTCATCATCCTTTATGTGTGTGATCCTGACCGGACTGGCTGACAGACCGGTTGCCAGCTGATATCGCAAGGGGCGTGCCAAAGGGTCTGACCAGCAGATAGAAGGTTACAAAAACGTTATCAAATGGGGTGTGGCAGCGTATCTTGGTTAACCAATGACCACGGCTATTGCGATAAAACTGTACCGTTTCTGGACAGTGGCCGAGACAGTAGTGCTGTTTGTGAACAGGAGGCGTGATGAGTGAGTCACTTCAACCCGGTCCCGGTCCGATCCAGCGTTCCTGGCAGCGTTGCCTGCATCAGGGGCTGAGCCGTCAGCAGAGCGCCGATCTGGACTTGCTGCCCCAAGGGGAGCTGTCGGCCCGTCAGGAGCAGCACAGGGCGCTGATCGCCTGCTTCCAGCGCTTTGTGCTGCCGCTGTTTGCCCAGTTGCTGGCGGGTCGTCCTTGTCGCCTGTTGTTGTGTGACGGTGAGGGGGCCATTCTGGCCGCCAGCGGGGATGAGGGGTTCGCCCGCCATGCCGAGCGTATCTTTTTGCGCAGTGGCGCCCGCTGGGGTGAGGCGAGCAAGGGTACCAACGCCATCGGTACCGCGCTGGCCGAGCAGAGCGAAGTGCAGGTGCTAGGCAATCAGCACTTCTTCGCCCAGCACAGCTTCCTCAGTTGCAGCGCCTGTCCGTTGCTCGGGCCGAATGGGCAATTACTCGGGGTGCTCGATATCTCCACCGATGCGGCCCATCACGATGGCGACATGCTGGGCACGGTGCGGCTGTTGGCCATGACCCTCGAAAACGCACTGTTGGCACGCCAGCCGGGCTGGCTGGTGGATCTCGATCCCAGAGCCTCTGGTCCGCTCGCCTGTTGCTGGGAGAGGAGGGGGAACTGCTCGGCGCCAACCGGGCAGGCCGACTCTGGCTCGGCCAGCACCCTTTCGATGGCAGGCAACTGCCGCGCGAGGGGCGTGGCTTGCGGCTGGTGCCAGAAGCGGACGCGACACCCTCCTGCACCGTGCTGCCTGGTCACTCAAGCCCGGTGCCACATCCGCAGCAGGTGCCGCTCAAGATGCTGGAGCGCGGCATTTCGCTGCTTATCGAGGGGGAGACCGGCAGCGGCAAGGAGCATCTGGTGCGGGCCCTGCACCGAGCGTCCAGTCGGCGGGAGCAGCCACTGGTGTGCGTCAACTGTGGCGCGTTACCAGCAGATCTGGTGGAAGCCGAGCTGTTTGGGTATGTGGGCGGGGCCTTCAGCGGTGCCCGCAGCCAGGGCAGTCAGGGTTATCTGCGTGCAGCCCACGGCGGCATGCTGATGCTCGATGAAATTGGCGAACTGCCGCTGCAGGCTCAAACCCGACTGCTGCGGGTATTGCAGGAGCGCAGTGTGACGCCGGTTGGCAGTCACAAGCCGGAGGCGGTGGATTTCTGGCTGGTCAGTGCCAGCCACCGGGATCTGGCGGCCATGGTGCAGAGTGGCGCATTTCGCGAAGACCTCTATTACCGGATCTGCGGCTGGCGCCAGCAGCTGATGCCGCTGCGCCGTTGGCCTGCCGCTGAGCGTCTGGGGCTGATCCAGCGACTGTTGGCGGAGATGGACCCGACCCTGCGTCTGACCCGCGATGCGGAGCAACAGCTGCTGGCCCATCCGCTGCCCGGCAACGTGCGCCAGCTCAAACAGGCACTGGAAGTGGCCTGTGTGCTGGCAGAGGGGTTGGGTTGGATAGAACCCGCCCACCTGCATCTGCCCAGTGTGGCCACAGAGCCCGGCGCCTTGTCGATGGGGGAGGCGACCAGCTTGCGTGAACAAACCCGGCGGCAGGTGCAGCAAACGCTGGCGGCATGCGGCGGCAATGTGAGCGAGGCCGCGCGCCAGCTGGGGATCAGCCGCACCACCCTCTACCGGACGCTGCGCGAAGCCCCTTGAGTGCTCACTCCCCCTCATCGGTCGTTTTCAAGACGCACATGACGACTGGAGCCCTGCCCATCCAGCCGCTATGATGCGCCCTTGCTGGGGGCATTGCGCCCGTTGACTCATCCGTTGAGGATTTTCTGCCATGTCACAACATATAGGGGCGCTGACCCTGCTGGTGGCTGATTACGATCAGGCCATTCGCTTTTTTACCGAGGGTCTTGGCTTTGCGCTTTTGGAGGACACTCGGCTCGATGAACCGGGCAAACCGGGCAAGCGCTGGGTGCGGGTTGCCCCCAAAGGTGCCTCCGGTTCTGCACTGCTGCTGGCACAAGCGGCCAATGCGCAGCAGCAGGCCGCCATCGGCCAGCAGGGCGGTGGCCGGGTATTTCTGTTCCTCGAGACCACTGATTTCTGGGGGGATTACCAGCGCATGCAGGCGTACGGTGTTCATTTTTGTGAACAGCCCCGCGACGAGCCTTATGGCACCGTGGTGGTGTTTGAGGATATCAGCGGCAACCGGTGGGACTTGTTGCAACGTACTGCTGCCAACTGAATCTGAAAACGTTTATCATCCCGCCTGTCATAAAGTCATAAAAGTGTCACAGAAAATTCTAATAATTGGCGCACCCATCTTCACAGAGGAGAGAGAAGGGAATGGCTAAGCGAATTCTGGTGGTCGAGGACGAAGCACCGATCCGCGAAATGCTCTGCTTCGTGTTGGAGCAGAAGGGATATGAGACGATTGAAGCGGAAGATTACGCCGATGGACTGGCGAAGGTGCGCGAACCCTACCCCGAACTCATCGTGCTCGACTGGATGATGCCGGGCGGCAGTGGCATCCAGTTTATCAAGCAGCTCAAGCAGGATGAGGTGACGCGCCAGATCCCGGTGGTGATGCTCACCGCCCGCGGTGAAGAGGAGGACAAGGTGCGTGGTCTGGAGGCCGGTGCCGACGATTATATCACCAAGCCGTTCTCGCCCAAGGAGCTGACCGCTCGCCTCCATGCGGTGATGCGCCGCGTGTCGCCCACCTCGGTGGATGAGGTGATCGAGGTGCAGGGGCTGAAACTCGATCCTGTCTCCCACCGGGTCAGTGCCGAAGAGAAGGCGCTCGACATGGGGCCGACCGAATTCAAGCTGCTTCACTTCTTTATGACTCACCCCGAGCGGGTCTACAGCCGTGAACAGCTGCTCAATAATGTCTGGGGTACCAATGTGTACGTCGAGGACAGAACCGTGGATGTGCATATTCGTCGCCTGCGCAAGGCGATTGAAGAGACAGGGCACGACAGATTGATCCAGACGGTGCGTGGAGCCGGATACCGCTTCTCAACCCGTCTCTAGAGGCAGTTATGTTGCAACCTTACGCCTGGCGGCGACAGTTGTGGCGAATGGCGTTTTTTTACGCCCCCTTCGCATTGGTTGGCTGGTTGATTGATCATCTTGCCCTCTGCCTGCTGGTGGCGGCCGTATTGCATCTGGGCTGGCACTATCGCTTCCAGAAGCGGCTCTCTGACTGGTTGTGGCACGACCGCAGCCTGGTGCCCCCCAGCGGCAGTGGCAGCTGGGAGTACATCTTCAACGGTATCTACAAGCTGCAGCAGCGTCACCGCGCCCGTCGCCGCGAGCTGGCGGGGCTGATCCGCCGCTTCCGGGAAGGGGCCGAGGCGCTGCCCGATGCCGCCGTGGTGTTTCGCACCGATGGCAGCATCCTCTGGTGCAACCGGCTGGCGGAGCAACTGCTCGGTTTTCGCTGGCCGGAGGATGCTGGCCAGCATATCGGCAACCTCATTCGCAATCCTGCCTTTAACGCCTATCTGGGCAAGGGGGCATATGACGAGCCCCTCGAGATGCACTCCCCGGTCAACGAGGAGAAGTTTCTCGAGTTTCGCATCATGCCCTACGCCTCGGATCAGGCGATGCTGGTGGTGCGGGATGTCACCCGCTTGCGTAGTCTCGAGAAGACCCGCAAGCACTTCGTTTCCAACGTCTCCCACGAGCTGCGCACCCCGCTGACCGTGCTCAAGGGCTATCTGGAGATGACCGAGGAGCCGCCCCCGCCCGCCATGTGGGCCAAAGCGCATCGGGTGATGATGGAGCAGACCATCCGGATGGATAATCTGGTCAATCAGCTGCTCACCCTCTCCCGTATCGAGGCGGCCCCGACCGTGGATCTCTCCCACCTGGTGGACATGCCTGCCATGCTGGGGCTGCTGGAGCAGGAGGCGCGGGCACTCTCGGGCGATCGGGCCCACCAGATCGAATTTGTGGTGCAGCCCAATCTGCTGGTGCGCGGGGATCAGGAGCAGCTGCGCAGTGCTGTCTCCAACCTGGTCTACAACGCCATTCACTACACCCCGGCGGGGAGAAAAATTACCGTGGAGTGGCGCAAGCAGGGGGCGATGGCGCTGTTTGCCGTGAGCGATGAAGGGGAGGGGATTGCCCCCGAGCATCTGGCGCGGCTGACCGAGCGGTTCTATCGGGTCGACAAGGCACGCTCGCGCCATACCGGCGGCTCAGGCTTGGGCCTTGCCATCGTCAAGCATGCCCTCAGTCATCACGACTGCCAGCTCGATATCGAGAGCCGGGTCGGCCTTGGCAGCCGCTTCAGCTTTCTCATTCCTGGCCGCATGGTGGTGATTAAATAGTCTTTTATGGCAATGAGTTAGCTGCAAAAAGAGGGCCTTTGAACGGGCCCTCTTTTCATTTGTTCAAATCTGTCGCCATGTCATTAAAGTGTCACATTAAATCCATAAATTTGTTACTGCCAGGTCAGATACTGGCGCCGTCTTAAGAACGGACCTTCTGTAACTTTGGAGAGATTGGATGAAACTCAACAAACTGGCTGGTGTAATCGGATTCACCGCAGCAACCCTGTTTTCTGTCAGCGCTCTGGCTGCCGGTGTGGATAAAGACCTGCCGGATTACACACCGACCAGCGGCATTTCGGGCAACCTGTCCTCTGTCGGCTCTGACACCCTGGCCAACATGATGACCCTGTGGGCCGAAGAATTTAAGCGCTTGTACCCCAACGTCAACGTGCAGATCCAGGCCGCCGGTTCTTCTACCGCCCCGACTGCCCTGACCGAAGGTGTTGCCCAGTTCGGCCCGATGAGCCGTGCCATGAAGGCCGGTGAAGAGGAAGCATTCGAGAAGCGTTACGGCTACAAGCCGACTGCCATCCGCGTTGCAGTCGATGCCCTGGCGGTGTTCGTCAACAAGGACAACCCCATCAAGGGGCTGACCATGCCGCAGATCGACGCCATCTTCTCCAGCACCCTGAAGTGCGGCGAAGCCAAGGCTGCCACCAAGTGGTCTGATCTGGGTCTGGACGGCAACTGGTCCTCTAAGGATCTGCAACTGTTCGGTCGCAACTCCGTATCCGGTACCTACGGTTACTTCAAGGAGCACGCCCTGTGTAACGGCGACTTCAAGAGCGGCGTGAACGAGCAGCCGGGTTCTGCCTCCGTGGTGCAGTCTGTCTCTGCCTCCCTGAACGGCATCGGCTACTCCGGTATCGGTTATGTCACCTCCGGCGTGCGTGCGGTACCGCTCTCCAAAGATGGCAAGACCTTCATCGAAGCGACCTCCGATAACGCCATCACCGGCAAGTATCCGCTGTCACGCTTCCTGTACGTTTACGTGAACAAGCATCCGAACAAGCCGCTCTCCCCGATGGAGCAAGAGTTCGTCAAGATGATGCTCTCCAAAGCAGGCCAGAACATCGTTGCCAAAGATGGCTACGTGCCGGTGCCGGCCAAGGTGGTACAGGCTGACCTGAAAAAGCTGGGTATCATGTAACTGCCTGCAGTCAGCATGCCCTGATAAAACGAGCCCCAAGCGGGCTCGTTTTGTTTTTGGCGGCTGTCAGTTTTGTTAATAGCGCAGGATGGATATTTTTCCGCCAGCCGGGGGCTGGCTCCCTTGCGCAGCAGGGCGGCATTTCCGAGAATAGGGCAACGTTATGGCAAAGGATCCCTTCATGATTGCGTCCCTCACCAAGTTTGGCATGGTAGCCCTCTGTAGTTCCCTGCTGGTCGCCTGCGCCCAGTCGCCGACCGGCCGCAGCCAGATGCTGCTCTACTCTCCCCAGCAGATGAACCAGCTGGGCGCCGACTCCTTCGAGCAGATGAAGAAGCAGGAGAAAGTGAGCAAGGATGCCAAACTCAACGCCTATGTCTCCTGTGTCGCCAAGGCGGTGACCGCCCAGGTGCCGGCCAGCTATGGCATCACCAACTGGGAAGTGGTGGTGTTTGACTCCAAACAGGTCAACGCATTCGCCCTGCCCGGCGGCAAGATCGGGGTCTACAGTGGCCTGCTCAAGGTGGCCAAGAATCAGGATCAGCTGGCGACCGTCATCGGTCACGAGCTGACTCACGTACTGGCCCAGCACTCCAACGAGCGACTCTCGCGCAGCCAGCTGGCGGGGATCGGTCTGGCGGCTGCGGACATTGCCATGGGCACCAGCGAGTATCGCGGCGCCACCATGGCCGCCCTTGGCCTCGGGGTCGAGGTGGGGGTGATGTTGCCCTATGGCCGTACTCAGGAGAGCGAAGCGGATCGGCTGGGGCTTGAGCTGATGGCGCGCGCCGGGTTCAATCCGGCCGAGGCGATCCCCCTGTGGCAAAACATGAGTGCCGCCGCCGGTGGCAACACCCCGCCGCAACTGCTCTCCACCCACCCGAGCAACGAGAACCGGATCGCCGAGTTGCAGGCGCAACAGGCGCAAGTGCTGCCGCTCTATGAGCAGGCTCGCGCCAACGGTCTGGTGCCCCAATGCAAGGTATAAGCCTGCGCATGGCGCGCAGCGATGATGCCGCAGCCATGACGGTGATGCAGCGAGCCAGCTGGCTCGCTGCCTATGGCCAGGTGCTCGGTGCCGACCTGCTGGAACAGCTGGACGTCACCGCCCATCTGCAAATCTGGCAGAGCCGTCTGGCCGAGCCGGGCCCAAGGCCCATGCTGCTTTGTCTCGATGAGGTGGTGATTGGCCTGCTCTACTGGCAACCACAGCAGGAAGCGGGGCAGAGCAGCGCCCTGATCCGCGCCTTTTACCTCCATCCCGACCATTGGCGACAAGGCTATGGCAAACGGCTGTGGCAGGCGGTGGCGATGCAGATGCGCCGCGCCGGCTGCCATAGCGTCAAATTGTGGCTGCTCGATGGCAACCACATCGGCGAGGGGTTCTACCTGCGCCGTGGCTTCGTCTTTGATGGCGAGGAGCGCACCCTGATAAGCCTCGGGCAGCCCTGCCTGCAGCGACAAATGAGCCGTTTGCTCTGATCACTCTCCCGTTTTTCGCCTTCGGTCACTTTATTTTTTTTGCGAATTAATACAATGTCCCCCTTGAAACAGAGTTGGATAAACACGGGCTGACAAGGGAGTGCTGGCATGTATTACGGCTTTGATATCGGTGGCACCAAGATCGCCTTCGCGGTCTATGACGGTGCATTGAACCTCTGCCATGAGGAGCGCATGAGCACCCCGGGCAATGATTATGAGGGGCTGCAGCTGCTGATCCGCTCCCGGGTCGAGCAGGCGGATGCCCGCTTCGGCGCACGGGGCTCGGTCGGCATCGGTTTCCCCGGTGTCATCAATAGCCACGATCACAGCATAGTGGCGGCCAATCTGCCCTCCATCAATGGTCGCCATCTGGGCGCCGATCTGGCCGAGCTGCTGGAGCGGCCGGTCAAGGTGGATAACGACGCCAACTGCTTCCTCTGGTCCGAAGTGCATAAAGGGGCTGCTGACGGCGCAGGCAGTGCGCTCGGTGTCACCATCGGCACCGGCATCGGCGGCGCTGTTTATCTGGCGGGCAAGCTTATTCAGGGGCGCAACTGGCTGGCTGGCGAGATTGGTCACTACCCCTTGCCCGCGACCATGCTGATGAAGTACCCCGAGTTGCCCCGTCCCCGTTGCGGCTGCGGCCGTCTGGTCTGTTTTGAAACCTATGCCTCCGGCACCGGTCTGGAGCGTCTCTATCACCATTTCCATGGCCAGCGCGCCACGGGTCACCAGATTGTGGGACGCTTCGAGGCCCATGAACCCCATGCGGTCGAGACGGTCGACTGCTGGTTGGAGATCATGGCCGCCGGGCTTGCCACCGCCATTTCGGTGATTGATCCCGAAGTGGTGGTGTTGGGGGGCGGCCTGAGCGGCCTGCCCGTCCTCTATGAACAGCTGCCGCTGCGTCTGCCCGGTCACTTGCTGCCCGGGGTCGCCCTGCCCGAGATCCGCCAGGCCCGCTTCGGCGGCGCCGGTGGTGTGCGCGGCGCAGCCTTGCTCAATCTATGAGATCAGATGTGGGGTCTGATCTCCCCGAAAAAGGAGTCCTCATGACCCATCTTGAAATCTGTATCGACAACCTGGAATCCCTCTTCACCGCCCAGCAATCCGGGGCGGATCGCATCGAGCTCTGCTCTGCGCTGGGTCTGGGTGGCCTGACCCCCTCCTACGGCTTTATGCAGCTGGCAGCCCGCCACGCCAGCGTGCCGGTTTACGCCATGATCCGCCCGCGTGCCGGGGATTTTTGCTTCAATGACGGCGAGTTCGAGATGATGCTGCAAGATATTGCGGCCGCACGCGCTGCCGGTCTGCAAGGGGTGGTGGTCGGTTTGCTGGATGAGGAGGGG
>NZ_QAJD01000148.1:11237-17160 GCF_003061465.1 Aeromonas sp. HMWF017 | reverse complement strand
CAAGCTCGAACAGCTGGTGGATGCAGCAGGACCGTTGGGGGTCACCTTCCATCGCGCCATCGACCTCTCCTCCGACTGGCGCCTCGATCTGGAGACCATAGTTGCTGCCGGTTGCGAGCGCATTTTAAGCTCGGGCCATGCGCCGACCGCGTTGGCGGGGTTGGAAACCCTGCAGGAGATGCAGCAGGCGCTGGCGGGGCGTGCCAGCCTGATGCCGGGGGCCGGGGTCAATGCCGACAATGTGCGTACCATCATCGAGTTCACCGGAGTGAGCGAAGTGCATATGTCCGGCATGGGCTGGCGCGGTGGCATGGTGCCGCACGGAGTGAATATGGGCACTTCGGATGATGGTCGGGTCAATATCACCGATGGCGCCAAGGTGGCTGCGGTCAGAGTCTTGCTGGATCGCGGTTAAGCAGATCGCCGCCGTTGGGCGGCGTTCATCCGCATCTTGTGTGAAGTTCCTCCCACTGACGGGGAAATCAGGGGCGCCCCCGGCAGCACCCCGGCCAAAAGTCTGATATTATCCCGCCTCTTTACTACATGGATCTGGAGCAACATCTCAATGTCCCAATACGACTCTATCGAACAGAAGGCCAGCTATGGCATCGGCCGCAACATGGGTGATCAGCTGGCGCAGCAAGCCTTCGCCGGTCTGGATATCCCGGCCCTGCAACAAGGTCTGGCAGATGCCCTGAATGGTCTGGAGTTCGCGGTCAGCCGTGACGATATCAATGATGCCTTCCAGGTGATCACTGCGCGTATGCAAGAAGAGCAGGAAGCCGCCGCCAAGGCCGCTGCTGCTGACGGCGAAGCCTTCCTGGCTGATAACGCCAAGCGCGCTGAAGTGAAGGTGACCGACTCCGGTCTGCAGTACGAAGTGCTGGTAGAAGGCAACGGTGCCGTTCCGGTAGCCGGTCAGTCCGTGCGTGTGCACTACCACGGTACCTTCACCCACGGTGGCGTATTCGACAGCTCCGTCGCTCGCGGCCAGCCGGCTGAATTCCCGGTGACCGGCGTGATTGCTGGCTGGGTTGAAGCGCTGCAGCTGATGCCGGTTGGTTCCAAGTGGAAGCTCTACATCCCCCACGATCTGGCCTACGGTGCCCGTGGCGCGGGCTCCATCCCGCCTTACTCTGCACTGGTATTTGAAGTCGAGCTGCTGGACATCCTGTGATCCTGCTGGCTTGATGCAAACGGCGACCCTCGGGTCGCCGTTTGTTTTTGGGTTATGTGATAGACAGCATTTGTCGCGACCAGCGGGCTGGAAAGGAGAAAAGGGCGGCTCTTTTGCGCTTTTTACTGGTTTTTTCAGAAACGGGAACAGGCATACTGCGACTCATTAGAGAGGATAAGGAGAACCCGATGAGCAAGAAGATGAAGAAAGTAGCGGGGCTTGCTCTGTTGCTGCTGAGCATTCCGGCCAGTGCTGATGCCATGCGCTGCAAGAACGCCTTGATAACCGAGGGAGACACCACCGCCGAGATGCTGCTCAAGTGCGGTGAGCCGATGTTGCGTGAAGAGCTCAATCGCAACGAGGAGAACCAGTTTGGCAACATGGTGCAGGTCAAATATGGTGAACGCTGGACCTACAACTTCGGCAAGAACGAGTTCATGCGCTTTGTGACGGTGCGCAACGGCATCATTACCGATATCGAAAACGGCCCGCGCGGCCAGTAGCCGGCGGGCAAAGCATGGATGCACAACAGACAGTAGGGCAAGACCCTTTGACTCACATGTCCGGCAAGGGGTTGCGGTGACCAAGTTGTCTGACCGCCAGATTGATCTGGCGAGCCAGTCTTAGCCGCTGGCGGCAGGTCAGGCCATGGAGGCTGATCCTGCCTGCGTTGAATTCAAATGTCCCCAGCGACTCGATGGCAAAATAGCCTCGATGAAAGCTCTTGATGTAGCGAGCGATCTGCCGTGGGGATAACTGCTTGAATACCTTCATCACACGGTTCCCTGATTGCCTGGACAGGGCACACTATGGTGTCGGTCGATGACACTGATATGACGGTTTATAAAGATTTGCATGAATCCTTATTTTGCCAGTGAGTTCGGCAAATTGACGGCGTCATCGAAAAAGTTGTGCCATGACAAACCACCGCACCGATATACTGCGGGCTTGAATGGAACAAATAAAAGGGCCTGTGCGTGGAATGGGTTGATGTGGTGGACGAGGATAACCGGGTGATTGGCGTGGCCGAGCGAGCCAAGGTGCGGCGAGAGAATCTCTGCCATCGCGCCAGCTATATTCTGGTGCTCGACGACGCGGATCGAATCCTGGTGCAGCGACGCACCCTCAGCAAGGATTTCTGCCCCGGTATGCTGGATGCTTGCGCCGGTGGCGTGGTCACCACCGGTGAGGAGATGGAGCGCTCCGCCCGCCGCGAGCTGGCCGAGGAGCTGGGGATTATGGATGTTCCTCTGCAGGGCTTTGGCAGCTTTTATGCAGAAGGGGAGGGCTACCGGGTCTGGGGTGGCCTCTTCAGTTGCCGTTATCAGGGGCCGCTGCAGTTGCAGGCCGAAGAGGTGAGCGCGGTGCACTGGATGAGCCTGGCCGAGATCGCCGAGCGCGCCAGTGAATTTACCCCCGACTCCCTGCTCGCCATCGCCACCTGGCAGGCGAGACGCTGACCAACTTCATATATCCTCTTCTCCAGAGACAAGACGGGCAGCCTGATGGCTGCCCGTTTGCATGTGTGCATTTACTTGGTCTGCTACACCAGCTTGAGGCGTCGGTTGGTGCGCCCGCAAGCGCTCGGTTTGGCGAGCCAGTGACCTTGCCAGTCGGTGGCTAGCCGCAGCAGCGGATACTCCAGATCGAGCCGGGTCACCACCAGCTGGCCGGTCTCGTCGCCACTCACGGGATTGCCGCTGGCGGGATCGATGATTTCGACGATGCAGCTCTCGTTGACCATAAAGCCCTGACCTGGCTGACTCTCGTAGGCCACCACCCCCACATCCTGCCATACCAGACAGTTGAGGGCCGCAATGCCGTGAATGGCGCGCAGCGGCGCGGTTTCGGGATGGGTGGCTTCGCACAATAGGGCGCGGCGCAGCGAGTCGCTCGGGATCTCCGCCGCTTCGGCCGCTTCCAGCAGGTCGAGCAGGGTCACCAGCGGGCCGACATAGCCGGTGGGTTGATAGCGCAGCAGTGCCTCCAGCTGGCGCTGGGTATCATGGGGGCCGCAGGGTACCACTGGAGCCCCCAGCTGGCGGGCGCCGTTATCGAAGATAAAGGCGGTGGGACCAGCATGATAGTCGTGGCCGTTGAGCATTACTTCCCCCGCCTTGAAGCCGGCGGCAAACAGCGCCCGGGCGGCGCCCCACCAGTCTGCCCCGGCATATTCGGGGATGGCCAGCTGACCCGGACAGGAGAAGACCCGCAGCGCCTGACTGGCGGGGCGGCCGGTGAGACCGGCAAAGGGGGGATGAGCTTGCTGAGCGGCAAAGAGCTCTTTGCTGTCGAGCAGTGGCAGGGTGGCCAGCTCTGCCAGGTCCTCGAGGCGGCACTGGCGATAGGCGCTGGAGTAACCGGCGCAATATTGACTGACATGGGTAAGCTGATGATTGAGCTGGTCCAGTTGCTGCTGTTCGCGCATGGCGGAGGGACGAATTTCCAGACCATCGTAATAGTGTTGCATGGGGCCTCCTGGCGCCGTGAAACCAGCTCAAGAGTAGTCTGCCCAAGGGGAAAATGCCTGCCGCTATCCAGGGTCAGGCTCAGAGCCGCTGTTAGGCGGCATCGTCACTCTGGGATAAACTGGCGACTTCCCATCACGACTCAGGACGAGAAATCATGATTGCTGTAGGACAACCCCTGCCTGCGGGCGAATTTACCTTTATCACCGCCGAGGGCAAGCAGCTGCGGGATAGCAAGACGCTGTTCGCCGGTAAAAAAGTGGTGCTGTTTGCGGTACCCGGTGCTTTTACTCCTACCTGCTCCAATGCCCATCTGCCCGGCTATGTGGTGCTGGCCGATCAGTTTATGGCCAAAGGGGTGGATGCCATCTGTTGTCTGTCGGTCAACGACGCTTTCGTGATGTGGGCCTGGCAGACGGCCCAGAATGCCGAGGCGATCACCATGCTGGCGGATGGCGATGGCAGCTGGACTCGGGCGCTGGATCTGGCCAAGGATACCGGCGCCTTTGGTGGCATCCGTACCCAGCGCTTTGCGTTGATCGCCAACGATGGTGTGGTCGAGCAGCTGTTTGTGGAGGCACCGGGCAAGTTTGAGGTCTCCGATGCCGCGAGCCTGCTGGCTGCACTGTGAAATGTTAATCATGGTTTGATTTCCCCTTGAAATGGGAGGTGGCACAGCTACACTGGCGCCGCTTTCCCATGGTGCCTGCCCGTTCGGGCTGGTGCTTCGTTGCAGATAACAAGAGATGAAGATCCTATGACCCTGGCTTTTGTTGCCCTGATTGCCGGACTGGCGCTGCTGGTCTGGAGTGCAGACAAGTTTGTCGATGGCGCTGCCGCCACTGCCCGTTATGCGGGGATGCCGCCGCTGCTGATCGGCATGGTGATCATCGGTTTTGGTACCTCGGCCCCGGAGATGGTGGTCTCGGCGCTGGCGGCGTCACAGGGCAATCCCGGGTTGGCGCTTGGCAACGCCTATGGCTCCAACATCACCAATATCGCGCTGATCCTGGGTCTGACGGCACTGATCAGCCCTATCGCGGTAGCTTCTCAGGTAGTGCGCAAGGAGATCCCGATCCTGCTCGGCATTACCCTGCTCTCCGGTGCCCTGCTGCTGGATGGCCATCTTGGCCGGATGGATGCGGTCATTCTGGGGGCCGTCTTCGTTGCCCTGATGGGCTGGTCCATCTGGGCTGGCATGAATGGCAAGGGAGATGCGCTGGATACCGAGACCGCCGAGGATATCGAGAGCGAGGGGATGTCCCTCAAGAACGCCATCTTCTGGCTGGTGGTCGGACTGGTGCTGCTGATCGGCGCTTCCCGCCTGTTGGTCTGGGGGGCGGTGACCATCGCTCAGGCACTCGGCATCAGCGATCTGGTGATTGGTCTCACCATAGTCGCGGTGGGAACCTCCCTGCCGGAGCTGGCCTCGTCCCTCATCGCCATTCGCAAGAACGAGCATGATCTGGCCCTTGGCAACGTGCTCGGCTCCAACCTGTTCAACACCCTGGCGGTGGTGGGGATTGCGGCGGGCATCCACCCGCTCGATGTGGCGCCGGAGGTGCTCACCCGTGACTGGAGCATCATGATGGGGCTGACCCTGCTGCTGCTGGTGATGTGTCTGGGCCGCAAGGGGCAGGGCCGTATCAACCGGCTGGAGGGGGGCGTGCTGCTCACCTGCTTCGTCGCCTACACCGGCTGGCTGCTGACCAGTCAGTTTATCTGATAGGGGTTGGTGAAATGAGAGAGGGGGAAGCGCAAGCTTCCCCCTCTTGTTTTTGCCAAGTGAACCAGTTGGCGAACGGTGTGCTCAGGCTACTGCCACCAGCTTCTGCCCCTTCTGACTGCTGTCCAGAATGAGGATGCTCGCCTTGGGGAAGAAGTTGAAGGTGGAGGCGGAGGCCCAGGTGTAGGCGCCCATCACCTTGCCAACCACCAACTCGCCGATAGCCAGATCCGGCAGCATGATGCCATCGCGGATCACATCCACGCTGTCGCAGGTGGGGCCGGAGAGCACCGAGTTGTGCTGCTCGCCACTGGCATAAGGCGTGCTCACCGGATAGGTAACGTGGTCATAGAGCTGGCCGTTGTAGCTGCCGTAGAGGCCGTCATCCAGGTAGTACCAGATCTTGTCGCCACGGTGGGCCTTGCCCATCACGCTTGAAACCGAAGTCATGGCCGGCGCGCTGATAAAGCGGCCCGGTTCGGCAATCTTCTGCACGGTAGCGGGCAACTTGGCCAGCGCTTCGCGGATCGGCGCGCAGAAGCCGTCGATATC
>NZ_QAJD01000148.1:0-11227 GCF_003061465.1 Aeromonas sp. HMWF017 | reverse complement strand
ATCCAGCACCCAGGGCTTGAGCCCGAGCGCCCAGGCCTGCTCCATGATCTCGCGGCAGGCGTCGATAGCCTGCACATGGCGACGGGCGTGGGGTACCTGGGAGCCGACGTGGAACGACAGCCCCATCACCTTGATCCCCTTGGCGTGAGCCAGTTGCAACAGTGGCAGCGCCTGCTCGGGGGTGCAGCCGAACTTCTTGGAGAGATCGACCTTGGTCTCGGGGTTGGGGAAGCTGACCCGCAGCAGCAGTTTCACTTCGTCCTTGTAGGGAATGAACTTCTCCAGCTCCAGCGGGTTGTCGTAGACAAACACGGTGCAGCCGAACTCCAGCGCATAGCGGATATCGCTGTCGCGCTTGATGGGATGGGTATGAATGCAGCGTCCCGGGCGAACCCCCTGACTGCGCACCAGATCCACTTCGCCATTGGTGGCCAGATCGAAACAGGCCCCCTCTTCCTTCAAGACAGAGACCACCGCCTCATGGGGCAGGGGTTTGAGTGCATAGTGCAATCGTACATCGGGCAGGGCGGCGGCCAGGGCCCGATACTGTTTGCGGACGGCTGCCTTGTCGAGCAGCAGCAGGGGGGAGCCGAATTGTTCAACCAGCTGACGGTAATCTTGTGCGACCACATCTTTTGCAACCAGGGTCTCGTTCATTCTCTTTTGGTCATCCTTAGGGGGCGTGATATGCCCAAGCCATATGCGATTGAACCGGCGACGGCCGGGTCAGGCGAGCGGTCCGGTGGGACCAACCGAACACAGTGCATAAATTGATGGCAAAGTGCTTGGTTATGCAGCGGATTATCGACTTATTGATTCTGTGTGCAAGCATTTTGATTGGATATGTCGGCAAGATTTTCTTGGCGAAACGAGAGGGATCACTGTTCTCTATCCGCCATTTTTCCCGTTTGGGCCACATTTGATCCGTGAGAGCCTAACTTGTTGATAGTTAACTAACATTTAACATTCTTGCCGCGGTTCTGGCGGTCACTAAAAAAATATAAATGGGGGCGGCCAAGTGCGAGACAGCTCACATTTTTTGGATTAACATGCCGACTTCCTAATCCAAACTAGTTCGGATGAAGGTAGCAGGAGAGCGATGGGCAACCATCCACCGAAGAAGTGAATCTTTCAGGTACCGGGCAACCGGTGTGGACTGCTACTGGACGATACTCTGGAGAGACCCGTTAAATCGGGCGCCGAAGGAGCAAGGCACCATGACTACCCGTAAGGGCAGGCTGGCGCCGGAAACTCTCAGGCAAAAGGACAGAGGGGATGGGATGGTTGTACCTGGGCTTAGCCCGCATCCGATCGCCTCTGGCCGATCGCGACACCTATGGGAAGATCATCCTTCTCCTCCTTAATTTCTGTTTCTTAAGGAGGATGCATGTCATCAATTCAATCGGCGTTAACCGCCATCGATAGCTTTATCTGGGGCCCGCCCCTGCTGATCCTGCTGGTCGGGACCGGTATCTATCTCACCCTGCGTCTGGGTCTGCTTCAGGTCGTGCGCTTGCCGCTCGCTCTGCGGCTGGTTTTTGGTCGCGATCAGGGGCAGGGCAAGCAGGGGGATGTCTCCAGCTTCGGCGCCCTCTGTACCGCCCTCTCTGCCACCATCGGTACCGGCAACATCGTCGGGGTGGCTACCGCCATCAAGCTTGGCGGCCCCGGTGCCCTGTTCTGGATGTGGATGGCGGCGCTGTTCGGCATGGCCACCAAGTACGCCGAGTGTCTGCTGGCGGTCAAATATCGCGAGCAGGATGCCAACGGCCAGATGGCGGGTGGCCCCATGTACTATCTGGAGAAGGGGCTTGGCTCCAAGCCGCTGGCCAAGCTGTTTGCCCTGTTTGGCATCGGCGTGGCCTTCTTCGGGATCGGTACCTTCCCGCAGGTCAATGCTATCTCAGACGCCATGAGCCTCTCCTTCTCGGTACCCCGTGAAGCGACCGCCGTGGTGCTGACCCTGATCGTGGCGCTGGTGACCCTGGGAGGGATCAAGTCGATATCCAGCGTGTCGAGCAAGGTGGTGCCCTTCATGGCCATCTTCTACATCGTCGCCTGTCTGGGCATGCTGGTGAACAACGCCAGCGCCCTGCCCGATGCCATTATGCTGGTGATCGAGAGTGCCTTTACTGGCCATGCGGCGACCGGCGGCTTCGTCGGTGCCAGCATCATGCTGGCCATTCAGTCCGGGGTAGCGCGCGGGGTCTTCTCCAACGAGTCAGGGTTGGGCTCTGCGCCCATCGCGGCGGCGGCAGCCAAGACCGATTCGTGCGTGGAGCAGGGGCTGGTCTCCATGACAGGTACCTTCATCGACACCATCATCATCTGCACCATGACCGGCCTGACCCTGGTGGTGACCGGTGTGTGGAGCGGCGATGCAAGCGGCGCGGCCATGACCAGTCTGGCCTTTGCCCAAGGGCTCGATGCTCATGTCGGCCAGTATCTGGTGAGCATTGGCCTGCTGTTCTTCGCCTTTACCACCATCCTTGGCTGGAACTACTACGGCGAGCGCTGCACCGAATACCTGTTCGGGGTTAAGGCAATCAAGCCCTATCGTCTGGTCTATCTGGCGCTGGTGGCGAGCGGTGCTTTCCTCCATCTGGACATGATTTGGCTGCTGGCCGATATCGTTAACGGCCTGATGGCGGTGCCCAACCTCATCGGCCTGATTGGCCTGCGCCATGTGGTGATCGCCGAGACCCGCGCCTACTTTAGCCGGGATCTGGATAGCGAAGCCGAGCCGGAGCCGCAGACGGCCTGAACGCCTCAGCCCGTTTCACGCTCCCCTTGAAAAGAACAAGCCACGACTCCGGTCGTGGCTTTTTTGTGCGCTGTGTCTATGGTCGGGTATTTTCCCTCTCCCTTCGGGATAAGGTCAGAATGAGGGGGATAGCCCCTCGCTCAGCAGGCTATCCAGACGTGCTCGCACTTTCTCTACCAGTGCCTGATCGCTACCGCTCCAGCCGATGCAGCTTGCCAGCGTGGTGGAGGTTCCCGCCATAAAACGCAGTTCGCCGCCCGCCAGCTCGTAGAAGCGGCTCGCCATCCTGGTTCCCTCATCCACATCACCCGCCACCAGCAGCATGGCTTGCGCCAGCACGGCGCCCTGGTGATCCTGCCCCGGCGCCAGCCAGCGCTGGGCGGTACCGGTGATCTTGCGTCCCCCGATCACCAGATTGTACTGACCATCGCAAAAGGATCCGGGCACGAAGTCATAGCTTCCCTCAAGGCCGTACTCCGCCAACAGGGTCAGCAGCGGCGCCCCCAGCAGCCGGTAGTAGTGGGCGAGATCTGTGGTGGTGCGGGGCAGCAGCAGGGATAGGTTGAGGATCCCCGCCCCGTGGGGCACGGCGGTACCGCCGCTGTCGCGCACATGCACCGGCCAGCCTTCGTCTGCAAGTTGCTGGCAGGCGGCTTCGTAACGGGGGAGGCGGGTATCCTTGCGGGTGACAATCAGGCATTGGGGCGCCTGCCAGAGGTGAGCGCGGGGCTGGCCGTCATGGGCACAGTCGCGCAGCCAGTGCTGCTCTTGCGCCAGTATCTGTGCGGGTGAAGCGGTATCGGGAAGGGGGGAGAGCAGGCGATAGGGCATGGCGGCATCCTCAAAAAAGGCTGCCCAGCACACTACCCGTGGCGACTGGCAAGGTAAAGCCCCGCAAGTGCGGGGCTGTTTGCTATCGGTAGGCGATCTCTTAGGAGTGACGCGCTTCGCGCTTGGGCAGCAGCAGGTTGAGCACGATGGCGGTAATGCCACCGGTGGCGACGCCGTAGGAGAGCACGCTCTTGGCCAGCTCCGGCAGGTGTTGCAGCACTTCCGGCACCTGCGCGACTCCCAGCCCCATGGCCAGCGACACCGCCAGGATCATCAGGGCGCGGCGATCCAGCTCCTCGCGGGAGATGATGCGCACCCCGGCGGCGGCGATGGTGCCAAACATCACGATGGTAGCTCCGCCCAGCACGGGCTCGGGGATCTGTTGCACCAGACTCGCGACAGCCGGGAACAGGCCAAGCAGCGCCAGCATGGCGGCGATAAAGAGCCCGACGTGACGGCTGGCGACGCCGGTCAGCTGGATGACGCCGTTATTCTGGGCGAAGGTGGACATGGGGAAGGTGGAGAAAACTGCCGCCAGCATGGAGTTGGCACCATCAGCCAGCACGCCGCCTTTGATCCGCTCCATATAGACAGGCCCTTCCAGTGGCTCGCCGGAGATATCCGAGGTGGCGGTCATGTCGCCGATCGCTTCGAGCGCCGTCACCACGAAGATGATGGCGAGCGGCACGAACAGCTGCCAGTCAAAGCCGAGACCGTAGTGAAGCGGAATGGGCACCATCACCAGGGGGCCATCGAAGGTGGGGGCGCTCACTTTGCCCAACAGCAGGGCCACGGCATAGCCCGCCAGCATAGCGATCATGATGGCGGAGAGGCGCAACCAGGGGTTGCGACTGCGTTGCAGCAACACGATAAGGCCGAGCACCAGCAGGGAGAGGAAGAGGTTGGTGTGACTGGCGAAGCTGCCATCAGAGAGGGCTGCATAGCCGCCGCCCATGCTGATCAGGCCGACTTTGATCAGGGTCAGGCCGATCAGCAGTACCACTATGCCGGTGACCAGCGGGGTGATGATCCGTTTCACCAGATGAAGGAAGCGGCTCATCACCACGATAGTGAGTGCGGCAACCATCATGGTGCCAAACAATGTGCCCAACAGATCCTCGGTGGGCATGGCCGCCTGTTTGAGAGCGAGACCGGAGGCGATGATGGGGCCGAGGAAGTTGAAGCTGGTGCCCTGTACCGAGAGCAGGCCGGAACCGATGGGGCCGAAGCTGCGGGTTTGAATGAAGGAGGCGATGCCGGACATGACCAGCGACATGGAGACGATATAACGGGTGTCGGCGGCAGGGAGGCCGAGGGCATTGGCGATAATCAGGGGCGGGGTAATGATGGCGACAAACATGGCGAGCATATGCTGCAGGGCGGCGAACAGCGTCTGGGGCAGAGGCGGGACATCCTCTATGCCATAGACCAGTTCGCTATGGGCTCGCCTGGGTGGATGTGCCTCTCGATTGGCGCGTGTGACAGCAGCCTGTTCCATAAGTACCTCGAATTGTGTGGGGAGGGGGAGAAAATTGGGCGCTATTGTAGTGATTGAAATGAGGCTGACCAGCGCTAATTATGCAAAAAAAGGTTTATTTTTTGATGGGTTGAAACGTTTGCGCACTGCGATTATCATCTGTCGGTTTGTGTGACCGACCTCTCCTTTTTATTCTCCCCGCTAATGACAATTTTACCACTTTGTAGGTGTAGAATGAGCCCTCAGTATTCATCGTGGAGACTCTGGATGCTCAAGTTGTCAGAGTTCTGGAGTGCGAGGGTTCACTCCGAAGACTTTACTCGTACTCGCATGGGCTTTATGACGGTGCGTTTGCGCCTGCTGACCTGCTTGCTGATGCTCGGATTGCCCGCCTGGGCCGTGGTGGATTGGCTGACCTTGCCCGCCGTTCATTTCGAGCAGCTGTTCCAGGCCAGGATCTTCTGCACCCTGGCGCTCTCGCCACTTATTCCGCTCTCGTATCTCATCCACTTCAAGCGGGAGCGGATGAAGCTGGCCCTTGGCTACCTGATGGCCGTGATGGTGCTCTTCTCCCTCTTTTGCCTTAACAGCTTTGGCGCCGGACAGGAGTTGCAGGCGGGCTATGCTGCCTTTCCCTATCTGCTGATAACCCTGTTTGCCATCTTCCCCATCCCCCTCTCCCTCGGCTTGCAACTGGCAGGCGTGGTACTGGTGACCATGCTGCTGGGCCACTGGCTGCTGGTGGGCCAGAGCATCTGGAGTCAGGCCACCCTGAATCAGGTGTGGGTGCTCGGCATGTTTACCATGGCCAGTTGCTGGGTGCAGTGCGGCCAGCTCAACATGCTGCTGCGGCTCTATCGGGAATCGACCACTGATGAGCTGACCGGCATGATGAACCGCCGCCTGCTGATGAAGCAGCTGGAGCAGGCCAGAATCCGGCTGCAACTCAAGAAGAAGCCCTTTGCGGTGATGTTGCTGGATCTCGATCGCTTCAAGCGGATCAACGATATCTACGGCCATCTGGCGGGGGATGCGGTGCTCAAGGAGGTGGCGACCACCCTGGGGGAGCAGCTGGAGCCTGACATGGTGCTGGGGCGTTATGGCGGCGAAGAGTTTGCCATCCTGATGCACAACTGCGCCGATCCGGCACTGGCGAGCAAAATGGCTGAGCGGCTGCGCATTGCCGTCGAGGCGCGGCTGGTGAAGAGCCCCACCTCGGACGAATTGCTGGAGGTGACGGTGAGTATCGGGATTGCCATGGCTCGTGCCGATGACACCATCGATATTCTGATCAACCGTGCCGACGAGTGTCTCTATCAGGCCAAGATGGCGGGACGCAACTGCGTGGTGGTCGAGGGGCAGAACCGCGCAAAAACAGATGCCGCCTGAGGGCGGCATCTGTTGGCAATGAGCTGGTGCGATCAGGCCAGCTTGTACTTGCCGGAGAGCTGCTGGGCCAGCAGCTTGAACATGTTGAAGACTGCCATGGTCTTGCCGGTCGGGGTGCCGTCTTCGGCCAGGAAATACTCCCCCTTGAACACCAGAATATCCCCCTTCTGCTCCACCGAATCGGCGCGCATACCGTGGATGAAGTCTTCATGCTCTTTGATGATCTTGTTGGCCATCTCAAGCAGGGCCGTCTCGGTGATCAGCTCTTTCTGTGGTTGCATGCTCGTCTCCTTAAACGACTACTGGACAGGGAAACCGTGGATCCCTGTCTCTGATTGAAGAGGCGCCCAGCATACTGCAAACAGGGTTTTTCTGTCATTGATATGACCCCGATTTGTGGCTGTTTATCCGATCACCAGATTCTTCAGCCAGCAGCGTTGGCGAATACGGCGCTGCACCAGCAGCACCTTGCTGAGCTCCTCCAGCAAGACCACCGCCACCACCCAGGAGAGGGGCCAGCCGAGCAAAGTGACCGCCACCCAGGCGAGCGGGATGCCGATGCACCACATGCCGACGATGTCGATAAAGATGCTGTAGTTCACATCACCGCCAGAGCGCAGCACCCCGATGATCCCCACCATGTTGAACACCTTGAGCAGCATCCCGAGGCACATGATGCCGAGCACCTGTCCAGCTTCCGTCATCAGCTCGGGGGGCAGGTTGCCGACCCACTGCAGCAGGTTGGCTTGCAGCAGCCAGACGATGATCCCCACCAGTAGCGCGCCGATGGGGGCGAGCAGCAGGAACAGCTGGGAGTGCTGCCAGGCGACCTCGTACTCCTCGGCCCCGAGCCGGTGGCCGAGCAGGGTGGAGCAGGCCACCGCCAGTCCGAAGAAGAGGGAGATAAGGATGCTCTCCAGGGTGCCGAGGGTGGTCATGATGGCCAGCGAGTCAGTGCCAAGATGGGCATAGAGAAAGCCGTAAATCAGCATGCCGAAGGCCCAGAGGCCGTCATGGAACAGCAGCGGCAGGGCGATCAGGGTAAAGCGCATCACCTCCTTGCGCTTGAAGGCGGCCAGCCAGTCTGGTGCGCGCGGGATCAGGCGCGCCTCATAACGCTTTACGTAGAGCAGCAGCAGGGCTGTCTGCAGCAGCCGGGAAATGGTGGTGCCCCAGGCCGAACCGGCGACCCCCATCGCCTCGAAGCCGAAGTGACCGAAAATAAGGGCGTAGTTGAGGATGACGTTGGCGATGATGGCGATAATGCCGATGCGGGTCGGCGCGGCGGCATTACCGACCGAGCGCAGGGCTGATTCCAGCGGCACTACGATAGCGGTACAGAGGATGGTGGCGCCGGTGATCATCAAGAATTGATCCGCCAGTGCCCGCAGTGCCGGATCCTGACTGGCAAAACCCAGTACGCTGCCCGGTGATAACACATAGATGAAGGCAAAGGGCAGGGTGACCAGCAGGGCGCCCACTATGGCCAGCGCCAGGGAGCGGCGTACCCCGGCCATCTCCCCGCGCCCGAAGTATTGTGCTGCCAATACCGAGACCCCGCCCGCGAGGCCCGCTATCACCAGCAGATTGAAGAAGAAGACCCGGTTACCCAAGCCGACCGCCGCCACAGCCGTGGTGCCAAGCTGGCTCACCATCATGATATCGATGAGGCCGAGCAGGGAGAACATCATGGATTGCAGCGAGACAGGCAGGGCCAGCCGCCACAATCGGGTCATGAACTCGCGATCGGTGGTTTGTTTTAAAATCGCTTGCCAATAATTCATAGTTGTTAACCGGGTATGAGAAAAGCAAGGTTTGTCAGGGGTATGATAGGGGCTGATGAGGCTCTTCTCACTGTGAGTAGCTCTCGGTTTTCTTGTGTAAAACTATCCTGTTGAGGTGTTATGCCATTTGCCAGCGAGTGTCTGGAGATAGCGCCAGCCTGTGAAGAGCAGATGCTGGGACGTGAAGGGCTGCCCCTGCTCGGCGAGGCGGGGATCTTCCTGACCGGTCTCTCCCAGGTGCGGGATCACTACCTCATCAGTCGCAATCGCCCCGAGTTTCACATCCTGATGGTGAGTCACGATGAGGGGGGCGCGCTGCTCACCGACGAGGGGGAGCAAGCCATTCCGGCCGGGTCGCTGATTTTCCTGCCCGCCGCCGTGCCCGGTGGTCTCAAGCTGATTGGCGAAAGCTGGCAGATCAGCTGGATTTTGCTCGATGACGTGCCGCGCTGGCAGCATCTGCACCGCCTTGGCCACCGTATCTGGCAAGGGGATGGCGGCGATCAGCTCTATCATCTGCTCAGCCTGATGCAGGGGGAAGGGGTTCGCTCTTCGCTGCAACCTCAACTGCTCAGCCTGTTGCTGGCGCTGCTGGAGCGGACCCTGCAAGGGGAGGTGCGCGGCACCCCTGAACTTAGATTGCAGGCACTGTTTCGCCGGGTGGAGGCGCGCCTGGACGAACCCTGGAGTGTCGCCCTGCTGGCCCGACAGATGGCCTGCTCGGTGCCCCATCTGCACCGGCTCTGTCAGCAAGCGTTCGGTATGGGGCCGATGGCGAGAGTGACCGAGCTCAGAATGAACAAGGCGCGCCAGCTGCTGCTCTATACCAACTGGCCACTTGGCGAGCTGGCGGCCCGGGTCGGTTATAGCGATGGGGCCAACTTTGCCAACCGCTTTCGTCGTCTGACTGGTCAGACCCCCGGCGCCTTTCGTCGACTGGGTCGCAAACCTTTTGCAACGGATGTGCAAACTCTTTGAAATTAATGAGACAAGCCCCTAGGATCGTCGGGTCCCTGCGTCTAGCTAACCGTTTAGGTACCAAGATCCATGTTTGAAGATAATAACCAGAAACGTCCTCTCTACATTCCCTACGCCGGTCCCGCCCTGCTGGAGACCCCCTTGCTCAACAAGGGCAGCGCCTTCACCAGCGAAGAGCGCAGCAACTTCAACCTCGAAGGTCTGTTGCCCCAGAATATCGAGACCATCGAAGAGCAGGCCGAGCGCGCCTATCGCCAGTTCATGGCGTTTGGCAACGACATGGACAAGCACATCTATCTGCGCAACATTCAGGATACCAACGAGACGCTCTTCTACCGTCTGCTGCACAACCACCTGACCGAGATGCTGCCCATCATCTACACCCCGACCGTCGGTAAGGCGTGCGAAGAGTTTTCCAACATCTATCGCCGCGCCCGTGGCCTGTTTATCTCCTATCCGGACAAGGACAGGATCGATGACATGCTGCAAAACGCCACCAAGCAGAACGTCAAAGTGATCGTGGTGACCGATGGCGAGCGGATCCTGGGTCTGGGTGACCAGGGTATCGGCGGCATGGGCATTCCCATCGGCAAGCTCTCCCTCTACACCGCCTGTGGCGGTATCTCGCCCGCCTACTGCCTGCCGGTGGTGCTGGATGTCGGCACCAACAACCAGCAACTGCTGAGTGACCCCTTCTATATGGGGTGGCGCAATCCGCGTATCTCAGGGGATGAGTACGCCGAGTTTGTCGATGCCTTCATTCAGGCGGTCAAGCGCCGCTGGCCCGACATCCTACTGCAGTTCGAGGATTTCGCCCAGAACAACGCCATGCCACTGCTCAACCGCTACAAGAACGAGCTCTGTTGCTTCAACGACGATATTCAGGGCACTGCTGCTGTGACCCTGGGCAGCCTGATCGCCGCCTGCAAGGCTTCCGGCGCCAAGCTCTCCGAGAAGCGGGTTGCCTTCCTCGGCGCGGGCAGCGCCGGTTGCGGCATTGCCGAGCAGATCGTGGCGCAGATGAAGGCCGAAGGGCTGACCGATGCCCAGGCCCGCAGCCGTGTCTTTATGGTGGACCGCTTCGGTCTTATCACCGACAAGATCCCCAACCAGCTCGACTTCCAGCGCCGTCTCTCCCAACCGGTGGAGCGCATCGCCGACTGGCCGGTGGGGGACAATATCTCCCTGCTGGAGGTGATGGAGCATGGTCGCCCGGATATCCTGATCGGGGTCTCCGGTCAGCCGGGGCTGTTCACCGAAGAGGTGGTCAAGACCATGCACAAGCACTGTGCCCGTCCCATCATCTTCCCGCTCTCCAACCCCACCTCCCGGGTCGAGGCGACGCCGGCTGACCTTATCCGCTGGACCGACGGTCAGGCGCTGGTGGCCACCGGCAGTCCGTTTGCACCGGTGGAGCACAAGGGCAAGCGCTACGTCATCGCCCAGTGCAACAACTCCTTCATCTTCCCGGGGATCGGCCTTGGCGTCATCGCCTCCGGCGCCACCCGGGTGACCGACGCCATGTTGATGTCGGCCAGCCGCGCGCTGGCGGAGTGCTCGCCGCTGGTGAAAGGGGAGGAGGGCTCGCTGCTGCCGGATCTGGCGGATATCCATCAGGTCTCCCGCTACATCGCCAAGATGGTGGCCAAGACCGCCATGCTGCAGGGCAAGGCGGTGCAGACCCCGGACGAGGTGATCGATCAGGCCATCGACGCCAATTTCTGGCATCCGGAATATCGCCGCTACCGCCGCACCTCGTTCTGATTTCTGCGGGAAGTGGCAAAGCAAAAGGGATGCCTCGGCATCCCTTTTTACTGCACGTCTGACATGGTTATCGCCTCAAGATCAACTACTCGCTGCCGCCCTGTACGCCGGTGACACGTACCTCGACCCGGCGATCCGGACCAAGGCAGTCGATGAGCGCCGCCTTCGCCTTGATGGCATCACACTGGTTGCCGGTGACCGGATTACTCGCGCCATTGCCCTGGATGCTCACCTTGTCGG
>NZ_QAJD01000147.1:20003-46828 GCF_003061465.1 Aeromonas sp. HMWF017 | reverse complement strand
CCTCCAGCACGCTCAACAGATAGATGGTGCCCGCCAACATAAAGGCGTGAAAGTCGAAGGAGAAACCGTACTTGAACGGGATCGGCACCGTAATAAGCGGCAGGTTCTCAAGGGCGGAAAAATCCACCATGCCGAGCATCAGGGCCACCGCATAACCCACCATCAGACCGATGGCAATGCCGCTCATCCGCAGCAGCGGACTTCGGCTGCAGTTGAAGGCGACGATAACGCAGAGCACCAAAAGCCCCAGCCCGATGTGCTCGTATTTGCCAAAGGTGCCGCTGCTCATGGCGGAGAAGCCGCCGCCAAAGTCGATGATCCCCACCTTGATAAGGCTCAGACCAATCATCAACACCACTACCCCACTCACGGTCGGAGTGATCACCCGCTTGAGGTAGGGCAGCACAAAGGAGGAGGCCATCACCAGAAAGGCGCCGACAAAGGAGACCCCGAGCAGGGTCGAGACGATCAGCTCCTCATGGATGCCATCTTTTTTCATGGCGCCGCCCAGGGCGATCATCACGGTCACGAAGGAGAAGTTGACCGACTGGATGGAGAGCAGCCCCGAACCGATGGGGCCATAACGGTTCACCTGCAGCCAGGTGCCGATGCCGGAGGCGGTCATCGCCATGGAGACCAGGTAGGCGGTGGTCTCGGTGGAGAGGCCCAAGGCACCGCCGACAATCAACGCCGGGGTCACCATGGGAACAAAAATCGCCAGCAGATGGGTCACTGCACCCATCAGGGTTTGATAAAACGGGGGTTTGTCTTCCAGCTCGTAAATGAGATCCGAGTGCTTGCGTGTTGTTTTAGACATCGTGTTTGTCCCATCACACAGAATGTAGGCGGAGTACTCATTCCGCCGTCAGGCGCTGGGGGCGAGCTGGCGCCCGCCCCTCACCTTTTCTTTTGTTATGCCGACACTTTTTGCTCCAGCTTGCCCAGCTCGCGCAGGATCTGCTCCGGCGTGAAGTGCCACTTGCGCAGCCAGACACCGCAGGCGTCGTGGATGGCGGTGGCGATGGCAGGCGCGGCGCCGTTGACCCCGATCTCCGAGATGGATTTGGCGCCGTAAGGGCCGACCTTGTCGTCACTCGGTACCAGGAAGGCCCGGAAGTCGCGCGGAATATCGCCAATCTTGGGCGCGCCATAGCTCTTCAGATCCCGGGTGAGCGGAATGCCCTTGCCGTCATAGCAGATCTCCTCGGTCAGGGAGTGACCGATAGCCCGCATAGTCGCCCCGTAGATCTGGCCGAGCGCCAGCTCCGGGTTGATGGGGGTGCCGCAGTCGAGCAGGGCGTAGAACTTGTCGAGCCGGATCTCGCCGGTTCTGACGTTGACCGCCACCTCGGCGAAGTTGGCCCCGTACGGGAAGGCAAGCTCAGAGGTGATGTAGCTGGCGGTGCCCACCAGGATACCGAAGCCGGTACCGGTCTCGGCCTTGTGGGCCAGCTTGGCGAGGCTCACCTCCCCCAGCTTGCCGCGCACCACACCCGGGAACGCCAGCTCAACATCGGCTACCGGCTCGCCCAGCATGGCGGCGCCGTGGAACAGGATCTTCTCCTTGAGGTTCTCGGCCGCCTTCTTGGCCGCGTTGCCGGAGAAGCAGGTACCTGACGAGGCGTAAGCCCCCTTGTCGAACAGGGCGTGGTCGGTGTCACCGGAGATGACGTGCACATCCCCGAGCGGGCAGTGCAGCACTTCGGCAGTCAGCTTGGCCACCACGGTATCGAGGCCGGTACCGATATCGGCGCCACCGGAGTGGACGATAAAGGTGCCGTCCGATTCCAGCTTGACCATGCAGTTGGCCTGATCGATATCCGGGATCCCCGACTTTTGCATTATGATGGCGACGCCACGACCGATGCGCCAATCCCCGTCAGCGGGTTTGGGGCTATCCCAGGCAATAAGCTCGCGACCCTGCTTGAGGATGGGTTCGAGGGCGCAGCTGGCCGCATGGGGCACCGAGGTAGGCATCTTGCCCTCGCCGATGGCACCCAGCACCTTGAGGATGTCCCCTTCATGCACCCGGTTGTGCTCCACCATGTCGAGCTGATCGATGCCCAGTTTCTCTGCAAGTTCCGCAATGGCCATGGTCAGCGCGAAGTTGCCCTTGGGTGCGCCATAACCCTGATAGGCGCCAGTCGGACAGATGTTGCTGTAGTAGGTGTTGACGGTAAAGCGCACGTTGTCGCACGGATAGAGCGGCAGGGAGAGCGCCGGGCCGTTGCTCGGCACCGTCAATGAGTGGTTGCCGTAAGGGCCGGTGTTGGCGCGAAAATCCATCTCGATGGCGGTGATGGTGCCATCTTTTTTGGCCCCCACTTTCACCTTCACCTTGGCCACATGGCGGGAGGTGTTGCTGATGAACTCCTCTTCACGGGTGTAGCGGAAGGTGACGGGGCGGCCGGTGACCCTGGTCGCCCAGGCGCACACCTCTTCCAGCAGGATATCCTGCTTGGAGCCAAAGCCGCCCCCTACCCGCTCCTTGATCACATGCACCTGATGCTGCTTCATGCCGACAATGCGCGCCACCTGACGGCGCACGTGCCACGGCACCTGGGTAGAGGCGTGAATGACCAGACGATCCCCATCCATGTAGGTGAAGCAGATGTGCGGCTCGGTCGGGCACTGCTGGGCCTGGGTCGATTCGTAGGTGCGCTCGACTATCTCGTCCGCCTCGGCAAAGCCTTTTGCCACGTCACCGATCTGGCCATGGACGCTGGCGGCCAGGTTCTCGTGCGGGCGGGAACCGATGGGGAAGTTGATGATCATGTGCTCGTCACCACGGCGCACCGAGCAGGCGTTCTGCTGCTCGAGATCCGCCGGTGCCCCGGCCATATAGACGATGGGCTCGTCGTGCACCAGCGGTGCATTGGGGGCCATCGCCTCGTCAATGCTCATGACCGCTGGCAGCACCTGATACTCGACCTCGATGAGTTTCAGCGCGGCCAATGCGATGGCTTCGCTCTCGGCCACCACGGCGGCCACCCGGTCACCTACGTGACGCAGCTTGCGGCCAAACATGCGGCGATCGAGCGGTGACGGCTCGGGTGCGCTCTGGCCACCCGGGGTGTAGTAGATATCCGGGCAGTTGAGGTGGGTGATGACGTGCACCACCCCCGGCATGGCTTCGGCGCGGCTCACATCAAGTTTGGTGATCACCGCATGGGGATGGGGGCTGCGCAGCATCTTGATGACCAGCGCATCCTCGGTGACTCGATCCTCCACATAACAGGGCTTGGCCTGCACCATCTTGGCGGCGTCCACTTTCGGGCAGCTCTTGCCGATATGGCGCAGGTCGTCGCGAAACTCGGGGGCAATCTGGCACAGGTAATCGGGATCCTTCATCCGTGAACTGGCAAGCTCGATAGCCTGATAGAACTGCTGGTAGCCGCCGTCCCGGTGAAAGAGGCCCGAGAGCGCGTCGTCGATTTGATCACGGGTGGGTTCGGGATGGCGATCAAGCAGGTCGGTGACGATGAGCGCCGCAGCCGGATCGTTGTAGCCCGACTGCACCACGCCCACATCTACCATGGCCTGCTGCACCAGACTGAGCTGGTTCCAGCTGCCCAGCGACTCGGCGGTGCGCACCTCTGATCCATCCAGTTGGGCGGCGATCAGCAGGGAGGCGTTGATCACCTTGCCGTTGAAGAGAATGGCGTCGGAGCCGGCAAAGCCAAAGCCGTCGTCGCTGTTACGCACCGAGTGCATCCGGCACTGGTTGAACAGCACCCGCTGGGCATTCTCGCCAGCCGGGGTGATAACGGTGCGCAAGGCACCGTTCAGTGTGAAGTTGAGTTCCATCATGCCTGTACCTCCTGCTGCTGGCACTCGACCAGCAGATCCGCCACCACTACCCCGCTGATATAGCGCTTGTAGGTCACGCTGCCGCCGAGATCTTCGCGCGGTGCAACCAGCTCGCTCACTGCCGCCTCCAGCGCGGCATCGTGCAGATCGCGGCGCTCCAGATCCCGCAGACGCATCGGCTGCGGCGTAACGCCAGCCACGGCGACCCGCATCTCGCCAATGCTGTCGAGGGCCACGGCGGCAGTCATCACCGCCAGGCCGTCGGCGTTGCGGTTGATGCGGCGAGTCGCGCAGCGCAGTTCAGGCTCCGGCAGCACCACCCCCAACACCAGCTCCTTGCGCTGGCCCGCCAGATAGGTATCGATGGGTTGCAGCTGGTTGCTCTCCAGCACCACCACGGCTTCGAGCACCAACAGTACCGGCAGCAGCGGGGAGTCCTGCTGCTGGCAGGCAATTTCGCCGCCGAGGGTGGCCTGATTGCGCAGATGGCGGGAGTAGACAAACCCCAGCGCCTCGCACAGGGCGGCCGGAGTACGGGGATCCTCTTTCAAGGCTTGCAGGGTAACGGTGGCGCCGATGTGGAGTTGACCGTGCTGCTGTTCAATCTGGTCAAGCCCGAGCTTGTCCAGCGAGATGGCGACCTTCTTGTCGGTACGGGTCGGGGCGGCGTTGAGCTTGCTGCCGCCCCCCATATAGACGGCGTCGTTGCCGAAGCGGGCCTTGAGTTCCAAAGCCTGACCCAGTTGCTCGGGTCGGAAGAATTGCTCAATCATGTGTCGTCCTTACTCTTGCTGCCCGCCGCCGGGAAAATCCACAGGGCGGGCAATCCGGTCCAAAAGTGCAGAGGGTGGCCTTAGGCCAGCTGATCCATCCGTTGCCACAGGCGGCTCGCCACCTTGCTGGCCTGCTGATAAATGGGCTCGACGTCAAAGGCGAACTCGCGATCCTGATAGACCATGCGCCCCTCTACCATCACGCTGTTGACCGAGGATGAGCCCATACCGAAGGCGAGATGGCCGCCGAGGTTGCGCGGCGCCAGCGGGGTCGGTGCGGCGTAATCGCAGATGGTGAGATCGGCCTTGTAACCCGGCTCCAGGCGGCCAAATTTGGCGCCGAAGTTGCGCTCCAGCAGGGTGTTGCCGTTCCAGAGGAACCGGGCAAAGCTGTCAGGCCAGAGCGCGCCACCGGCATCCTTGTGCTTGAAGTAGGCGAACTTGAGCTCTTCGAGCATGTCGGAGCCGATGCCGTCGGTGCCAAGCGCCAGATTGCGAAACTGTGGCAGGTGCATGTTGTAGCCCACGTGGTTGTTCATGTTGGAGCGGGCGTTGTGCACCAGGAAGGCATCGCGGCTGTTGAGCAGCTCGATGTCAGCCGGGCTCAGGTAGATGCCGTGGGCGATCAGGGCCTTGCTGTCGATAAGGCCAAACTCGTCCAGCCGGGCGATGGGCTCCTTGCCATAGTGGTGGTGGCCGTGAGCCATGTCGTAGCGATCTTCCGCCACATGGATATGCAGACCGCGACCGGTCACCTGCACCGCTTCGCGCAGCATGGCCAGCCCTTCGTCCGGTACCGTAAAGGGGGCGTGGGCGCCGATATGCGCCTCCACCAGATAGGGTTCGCTCCCCTTGGCTTTGGCGGCATCAATGGCTTGCGCGAACAGGATGTTCTCCTCCACCCCGGCCTGCAACTCGGCAAGGCCGCCGTTGCGATCCGTGGTCTCGAAGCAGGTCATGCCGCGCAGACCTGCCTCCACAAACCCTTTGCGCAGCACGTTGAGGGAGCCCTTGATGAAGTTGGGCGACGCGTGGTGGTCGATCACCGCGCTGCAGCCGCTCTTGATCGCTTCCAGCGAGCAGATGAGACCGCTGTAGTAGAGGGACTCTTCATCGAGCGCCCGATCGAGCCGCCACCAGAGGTTTTTCAGGGTGGAGATAAAGTCCGGGCAAGGGGCGATATTGGCCATGATCCCCCGCGACAGACCGGAGTAGAAGTGGTTGTGGGCACAGACGATGCCCGGCATCACCAGCTTGCCCCCCATCTCCCGATAGTTGGCCTCCGGGTAGAGGGCCCGCAGATTGGGCCCCACCGCTTTGATAAGCGATCCTTCGATGGCGATATCCACCCCTTCCAGCACCCGGGTCGGCTCCAGCTGGACGGCGGTGACGTTCTTCAGAATAAACATGGTTTGCTCCTTCGCTTATTCGTGGTTCGCTCAGGCCTCGACGGCCCCCAGCAGGTAGTGGTGATGAGCATGGACATGGCTGATGATCCGGCACATGTCGCCAAGGGCTGCTGGCGCGTCCTTGATCCGGCTCTGGGCGTCTATGGTCAGGCAATAGGTCTCGCCATCCTGACGCACCCGCAGTTCGCCACCGTCAGCCAGATAGAAACCGGGGTTGCGGCTGTTGTCGAAGTCCTCGGGCAGGCTGAAGATGGTGACCTTGTCCTGATAGGGCTTGCCCTGCCACGGGCAGAACTGGGCGCAGTTGCCACATTCGTTGCAGTAGGCATCCAGGTGCAGGGTCTGGAACTGGTCTTTGAAGCCCGGCACCGCAATGGCGACGTTGGCCCGGTTGGGGCAGACATCCACGCACTTGCTGCAGAGGTAGTTGCACTCGAGGCAACGGTGCGCCTCTTGCGCCACGAAGGCATCGCGCTCGCTCTTGTCAACCAGGGTGACGGCGATGCTCCCCTTGCGGCGGTAGATCTCGTCCTTGCCCGACGGCTGGATTGAGACCTCGGACTGACTGCCAGCGATATGCTCGCGAGAGAGCACCAGATCTGCGGCACGGCGGGCACCACCTATGGCACCGACGATGGAGGACGGGCCGCTCTGCACGTCACCGATGAGGAAGACGTTGCGACGGCTGGTTTCGCCAGTCTGGCTATCCACCTCGGGCCAGCCATCGCTGCCAAGAGGAATGCCCATGGCTTTGAGCACCTCGCAGTCAGGCTGCTCGCCGATAGCGGTGATCAGGGCATCCATCTGCATCACTTCGGTCTGCTCGGTGGGCACCGGACGGCGGCGGCCCTGCTCGTCAGGATCCCCCAGCGCCATCATCCGCACGGTCAGCTTGCCATCTTTGTCAAAACGCTCCGGATTGGTGAGGAAGCAAAAACGCACCCCATCCTCCACCGCTTCCAGATACTCCTCGCGATAAGCGGGCATCTCTTTTTCGCTGCGACGGTAGATAACGGTCACATCGCTGACACCGGGCACCTTGAGGGCGGCGCGGGCACAGTCCATGGCGGTGTTGCCGGCACCGATCACAGCGACATGGCGGCCCAGCGGCAGCGGTTTGCCCTGATTGAAGCTGCGCAGGAAGTGGAAGGATTTGTAAATCCGATCATGCCCCCCTTCGAGGCGCATGCCACCGTTCTTGTCGGCGCCAATGCCGACGAAGACATAGGTAAAGCCCTGGGCGTGCAGCTTGTCGACGGTGAGCGCCGGATCGCAGCCAAACTCGAACTTGACCCCGTGGGCGGCAACAAAGTCGATGTCATGCTGGATAAGCTCGGCCGGAATGCGGAACTCGGGGATGATGTGCTTGACCACGCCACCGGCATCCGCTTCGCGCTCGAACACGGTGACCGGGTGACCGGCGCGGGCCAGGAAGTAACCGGCGGAGAGACCGGCCGGGCCTGCGCCAATGACAGCCACCGGATGCTTGTCACCACTGCCTGCCGGTTTGTGCCAGCGGGCCTTGTACCCTTCCCAGCCGCGCTCCAGCGCCACTTTTTTCAGCTCGCGGATATTGAGCGCACTGTCGTAGTCGAGACGGGTGCAGTTGTACTGGCACTGGTGATCGCAGATGTGGCTGGTGATGGCAGGCAAGGCGTTGCGCTGATAAATCAGCTCAAGGGCTGCCACATACTCCCCCTCGCCCATCAGGCGAATGTACTCGGGGATATCCTGATGCACGGCGCAGGCGGTGACGCAGGGCGCCACGTAGCAGTCGGTCAGCGGCAGGCCGCCCCCCACTTCGATGCGATCCTCGGACTTCCACTCCTTCTGGGTGTAATCCATGGTGAGCGCCTTGGCGGCAAGCGCTTCCAGCTTGGCCACGTCCACCTGACTCATGCCCCAGCTGCCCGATACATCTATCTCTTTGAGGCACTCGATCTGGCGCAGGTAGCCGCCTGGTTTCAGCAGGTCGGTGGCCATGGTGATGGGACGGATACCGGTCTCGAAGATCTCGGCGATGTTGAACTTGCTGGCACCGCCCGAGTAGGAGATGGGCAGCTTGCCATCGAAGGCGCGAGACAGCACGGCCGCCACGTTGATGGAGAGCGGGAACAGCGCCCGGCCGGACATGTACATCTCATCCCCCGGCAGCGCCCCCTTGCGGTTGATGGTGCCAAGGGTATTGGTGAGCTTGACCCCGAAGGTGAGCCCCTTCTCGGCCCCCAGCGCCATCAAGCGGGTCAACATCGCCTTGGCCTGATCCAGCTTGAGGTCGTGGTCGAACGACTCTTCGCTCAGACCAATGTAATCAAAGCCGCAGGTATCGAGGATCTCGCGCACCCGCGAGTAGCCGAGCAGGGTCGGGTTGAGTTTGACGAAGGTGTTGAGCCCCTTCTCTTCCAGCATGTAGCGGCAGATGGCCTCAATCTCGTTCGGTGGGCAGCCGTGCATGGTAGAGAGGGTAACGCCGTGCACCAGATTGGCCGGGATACGCTCCACCAGCTGTTGCAGGCGATCGCGGCGCCCCCCCAGTCCCAGCTCGGCGATAAACTGCTCGTCGGCCACGAGGTCACGTACCACCTGCTGGTACTCGGCAAATTTCGGACTGCTGCTGGCATCCATCAGGCTGTGGATAAACTGCTGCATCGGTGGCTGTTTGATGCCGTCAAGGTTGTAACCCACGCTCATGTTGAAGATGAAGGACTTGGCCTCTCCGTCGAGGCGCGGGTCGAACACCTCCTCCAGCAGGTAGAGGGCAAACCAAGCTTTCAGATACTCGTCAAACGCCTTGGGCAGGGTGAACTCGGTAGACCACTCGGTGTTGAAGCACTCGTCTTCAGCATCGATGCAGGGCTTTTCCAGTTCGAGACGGTCCAGGATCTGCACCGTCTTGAGCTCGATAAAGCGTCCGCCGGTCAGCCAGGAGGTGACGATGTTCTGGGCCAGCTGGGTATGGGGGCCGGCTGCCGGGCCAATGGGGGTCTCGCAGGTTTCACCGAATACCTTGATCTTGCGCTCGTCCTGCTTGCGATAAAATTGTGCGGCGGGAATACCGAAAATAGTCTGACTCGCTTTATATTCCGCAAAAATACGGGTCAGAAGGTTCTTGAAGGGAACGGGTCGCATAATATCGCCCATGGCTATCTCCTTGCAGCTGTTCTGCGCATTGGCAGTATGAATAAATGGGATATCCCGCACGGGCATTACCCCTTGGCAAGGAGAGGAGCAACTATCAGGCCACTCCATCGGCAAAACTATTTTTTAGGGTAAAAGCGTGAGATGGCTCGAATTAATGAAGGCTGTTTGGCATGTCGCCATTATGATTGATGAGAGTGGTTATCACTCACTTGAGATTTTATTCAAGGCAATGCCAGAGAAAAAAGAGAAGTATCAAATCGGCAGCGATAAATATCACTTTGATAGGGTGAAAATCATCCAGCATTATCGCAAGCAAACCCCGGCCAATATGGCCGGGGCTGGCTTACCAGTCACTGCCATATAAAAGGCAGTCGTCGCTATTTCGGTTTATCCAAAGGCTGCGAGATGACTCGGCGTTATACCCCCTCTGGCTGCCATTGCACACAGAGGGGCTTGGGCCCCAACGATACGACTCAGCCCTGCTCGGTCGTAAGCTCGTCGGCAGAACGCCGCTCCAGTTCGCCACGGATCAGCGCCTGATAGCGCTCGGGGGTATCGATATCAAAGAGGATGGCAGGACTCTCGACCGGTATGGAGCGATGGGGGCGTTGCAGCAACCAGCGGCGCACCGAACCCTGTGCCGGTGCGCCAGCCAGCTCCCTAGCGAAGGATTTCGGCAGCAAAACCGGGTGGCCCGCCTCCCCCTCAAAGCTCGGGAACAGGGCGAGCTCTCCGCGCGCCTGCCACAACTGTTGATAGACCTCGCGCGGGATACAGGGCAGATCCCCGTGGCTGATAAAGAGGTAGTCAGCATCGCTGGCCGCCAGGGCTGAGCGGATGGAACTGCCCAACCCCTGTTCATAGTCAGGGTTGTGGACGATGAGGATGTCGGGGCGATGCACATAACAGGCAGCGAGCTCGGCCCCGCGATGGCCCACGACCAAAATAATCCGGGAACAGAAGGCTATGGCATTTTTGAGACTTGCATCAAGAATTGTCCCGGAGCCATAAGGTAGCATCATTTTCCATGCCCCCATGCGGGATGACAAACCTGCTGCGGTAATTATACAGTCACACTGTTCACGCCCCCGAGCCTGCACCTTTTCATTCACCTCGCTATTTATTTCGGTCATTGCCATGTCCTTGCCACACTCTGTTATTCACGCGTTTCCGGATATTGATTCGCTTTTAAATCCACTGCTTGAAAATAGTGACAACCATACCACGCTAATTAGCCTTTGTGGTGCTGGCGGAAAAACCAGCACCCTGTTCTGGCTGGCGGAATATTTTTATAAACGGGGTAAAAGGGTGCTAATTACCACCACCACCCGGATGTTTCTGCCAGCCCCATCACACTATCGGGAATTGATTATCGAGACGGATCCCGTTCGTCAACTTACCCGCTGTCAGGCCCTGCCGGATGGCCCGACCCTGGTTGCCCTGTTCAGCCATCTCGACGAGCGCACCGGCAAGGTTGCAGGGCCGGATCTGCGCCAAATCGACCTGCTCAAAGGACAGCAGCGCTTCGATCTTATCCTGGTCGAGGCGGATGGCGCCCATCACAAGTTATTGAAAGTGCCCGCTTTGCACGAACCTTGCATTCCCCAGAGCAGTGATTGGGTGATCGCCCTGACGGGCGGCGCCATGGTGGGGGCCAAGGCCGACCCGCAGCAGATCCACCGCTGGGCAGAGCTTCAGGCCCTGTGCGGGATAGAGGCCGGTGACCCCCTCGACTGGGTTCTGTTTCACCAGCTGCTCTCCCACCCCGAGGGGCTGTTCAAGGGCACCCCGGCCAGGGCGCGCCGGATCTGGTTTATCAATGGGGATTATCAAAATGAGGCGTCGTGGCTGGCTGAATTGATAAAGCTGCATAGCCGCCACCCCGAGATCTATGCCATCTGGCAGGGGGCGGTTCGCGAGCCACAGCCCATTCGCCACGCACTCGGTTACTTCGCTCAGGATGAGGCACAGCCGCCTCGCCCATGATGGTTTAAGGATAAGAAGAGGTACCTTATGAATCTGTTTGCACACGCAGCCCGACTGGAACAGGAGAACACGCCGTTTGCCATGGCCCAGATCATCGAGAGCCGTGGCTCCACCCCCCGCCATCAGGCCCAGATGCTGGTGATGGCCGATGGCCGGATCCTCGGCACCATCGGCGGCGGCATGATCGAGCGGCTGGTGATCGAGGAAGCAATGGCCGCCATTGCCGAGCGCAAGCCGCGTATCTTCCACGGCCGGATGGCCCGCAACGGCGAGCATGCGGTAGGGTCGGACTGTGGCGGCGCCATGTCGGTCTATATCGATGTCTATGGCCTGCGCACCCGGCTGGTGCTCATTGGTGCCGGTCACGTCAACCGGGCTGTGGCCCATGCCGCCGCGCCACTGGGTTTTGATATCCATGTGGGCGACTGTTTTGAAGGGAGCCTCAACCCCGATCACTTCCCCGCCGGCACCCATCTCAAACAGGCCGATACCATCAGCGCTGTGATTGAGGCGCTGGCCATCGAGCCCGCCAACTTCGTCATCATCGCAACCAACCATCAGGACAAGGAGGCGCTGGAGCGGCTCATCAACCGCCCCCTCGCCTATTTGGGGCTGCTCGCCAGCAAGCGCAAGGTGCAGACCTTCACCCAGGCCCTGCGCCAACAAGGGGTGAGTCAGGAGCAACTGCAGCGTTTGCACGCCCCCATCGGCTACAACATCGGAGCCGAAACCCCCGAGGAGATCGCCATCAGCATCCTCGCCGAGCTGCTGCAGGTGAAAAACGGCAAATCGGGTGGCCTAATGCAGGACGATGTGCGCCTCAAGCGGGATCAACTGGTGGTGATGCGCGGCTCCGGCGATATCGCCACTGGCGTCGCGCTGCGGCTGCACAATGCGGGCTTCAAGGTGGTGATGCTGGATCTCGACAAGCCCACGGTGATCCGCCGCACCGTCGCCTTCGCTCAAGGGATGTTTGATGGTGAAACCAGCGTCGAAGGGGTGCGCGCCAAGCGGGTCGAGAGCGTCGAGCAGGCGTTCGAGCAGCTGGATCGGGGCATCATTCCGCTACTGGTTGACCCCGACTGCGCCACCCTCACCGAGCTCAAGCCCCGCTATCTGGTGGATGCCATCCTCGCCAAGCAGAACCTCGGCACCCACAAGGAGATGGCCCCCATCACGGTCGCCCTCGGCCCGGGATTTGAGGCGGGACGCGACTGCGATGCGGTGATCGAAACCAACCGCGGTCACCATCTGGGGCGGGTCATCTATCAGGGCCCCGCCCAGCCCAATACCGGCATTCCCGGGGTGATCGAGGGGCACTCCGCCCGCCGGGTGGTGCGCGCCCCCGCCCCCGGCGTGATGAAGAGCCTGATCAAGCTCGGTGATCTCGTACAGGAGGGGGATGTGATCGCCCATGTGGGGGACGCTCCCATTATCGCGCCGCTCTCGGGCATGGTGCGGGGGCTGCTCAGCGATGGCATCGAAGTGCCTATCGGCTTCAAGATTGGCGATATCGACCCGCGTGGCGAGCGCGCCGATGCCACAACCGTCTCTGACAAGGCACGCGCCATCGGCGGCGCCGTATTGGAAGCCATGATGCATCTGGCCCAGCGCCGATAACGGCTCTTCGCGTCCCCCTCACCAAGCAAAAGCCCCACCATGATGGTGGGGCTTTTTTCCGCCTGTCGGTTGATGCAGCTCCTTTACATCAGGGGAACCTGCATCACGACCGGGTTCGTTGCAATCGCCAGGCTCGCACCGCCAGCACAACCAGAGTGATGGCGGTGAGCGGCAATACAAAACCGGTTAGTGCTGCGCTGAACTGACCTTGCAGCGGACTGGATGTAGCGTGGAGGATCAGCCAGCAGGTGTAGCCGATGTAGTAGGCCAGAAACAGCGCCCCTTCCCAGCGGGCGATGGTGTAACCGGTAAAGAAGATGGGCAGGCAGGCAAGCGCCACCGCAATCATTACCGGAATATCGAACTGAAGGGCGGTGGCCGACACTTCAAGCCCACCGGGAGTGACGATGGAGGTGAGCCCCAGCACGCAGAGGATATTGAAGATATTGCTGCCCACCACGTTCCCCACAGCGATATCCCGCTCCCCGCGCAGGGCTGCGACGATGGAGGTCACCACTTCGGGCAAGGAGGTACCGGCCGCTACTATGGTCAAGCCGATGATCAGATCGCTCACCCCGAAGTAGTGGGCAATCTCCACCGCACTGCTGACCAGCAAACGGGAGCCCAGGATCAACATCCCCAATCCCGCCACGATAAAGAGCAGGTTGCGGGGCAAGCTGTGGGGTGTCTCGGGCTCTTTTTGGCCAAACTCCTGCTCATATTCCGCCTGTACCACTTTGGTTTCACGGCGGCTCTGCACAAACAGAAACGCGGTGTAAGCAACTATGCCGGCAAACAGCAAGGCACCTTCGAAGAAGGAGATCCGGCCATCCCAACCAAACAGCAGCACCAGCAGCGAGATGGCGATCATCAGCGGCACATCGAAGCGCACCAGTTGCTGGGAGACCACCAGCGGCACGATCAGGGCCGAGATACCGAGAATAAACAGCACGTTGAAGATATTGCTGCCGACCACGTTACCCACGGCGATCCCCGCCTGCCCCTCGAGGCCCGACTGGATACTCACCGCCAGTTCAGGGGCACTGGTCCCAAAAGCCACTATGGTCAATCCCACCACTAACGGGGAGATGCCCATCATGGTGGCAAGGCGCGCCGCCCCCTGCACCAGATACTCAGCCCCCATCACCAGACAAACCAGCCCCACGGCCAACCACACCAACGTCATCATACGGTTTCATCCTTGCCGTTACGTTTGTTGAAATAATCACAATGAATCAAATACCTGCGCGTCAACACAGCTATGTAACGCCATTGTAACGAGGGGCTGGTCCCCTGTCGCGGGCTCTTTTGAGTGCCATTTATCGTGCCACTGGCAGCCCAGTCACCACTCAACCGTGCTTGATACGGGTTTCCCCCGCCACCAACACCACGGAACGCTTGCCCTTGCGACTGATCACCAACAATGCCAGCACGATAAGGGCGATGCCGCTCCCCTCCACCGGCCTCGGATTTTCACCAAGCAGCCACCAGGAGAGCAGCACGCCGCTCACCGGCACCGCCAGGGTACTGAGGCTGGCGATCCCGGCAGGCAGCTTTTTCAATACAAACAGCCAGAGGCTCCAGGCCAGCGCCGTGGCGAAGATGGCGCTGTAGGCGAGCGCACCAAACACATAGGGCTGCCAGTCGATGGGTCGCTCCGGCACCAGCGCCGCCACCACGGCCATCACCATGGTGGCGTAGATCATCTGCCAGGTGGTGAGGGACATCAGATCCACCGCGGGATGGCTGGCATACATCCGCTTGGCGATGATGGCGCTAATCCCCCAGCAGATGCCGGAGGCAATGCCCAGCAGCGCACTCTTCATGGAATCCAGATGCAGCTGCCAGGGCTCGATCACCAGCAGCAGCCCGCAGGCCGCCACCCCGACCGCCAGATAGTGGAGCTTGCGCATCCGCTCGCCGAGAAAGAGCGCTGCGAAGATCACCACCCAGAACGGCATGGTGTAGCTCAGAATGGCCACCTTGCCCGCCCCGCCGCTGATCAAAGCCCACTGGGCCAACCCCACCATGCCGCAGGTCTGGAACAGGGCAATGGCGAGGGTATAGCGAAACGGGGTGGGTTTGAGATAACGGCGCCCGCGCAGCGCCAATACCAGCAGCAGAACCAGAGATCCGCACAGGCAGCGCAGGGCGGTGAACTCGAAGGCCCCCGCGTAGAGCATCACCTGCTTCATCACGATCCAGCTGTAACTCCAGATGGCGGTGAGCAGAACAAGCCCCCCCAGCGCCGCCATATTGATCTTTCCGCTCATTTGCTTGTTACTCACCTCTTGTCACTCATTGCGCCGGGTCTGCTCTCGGCGTCTTGCCCGCGCTTGAAGGCGGCCATCTTACGCCGCTCATCCTCCGCTGACCATGACTGCCCCAAAATGAACAAGGGGGCCGACGGCCCCCGCGATCACACTCAACCCGAGCTGGAACGCCTAGCGGCAGATAAGGGTTCCCGTCTTGCCGGCAATGCCGTCGGCGGCCTTCTCCAGCAAGGTGATCAGGGATTTACGCCCCGGCATGGAGGTCGCGAACGAGAGCGCCGCCTCCACCTTGGGCAGCATGGAACCCTTGGCAAACTGCCCCTGTGCAATAAAGCTGTTGGCATCGGCGACGCTCAGCTGATCGAGCCACTGCACATCGGGCTTGCCGAAGTTGATGGCGACTTTCTCTACTGCGGTAAGGATGATCAGCATGTCGGCGTCAATGAGCTCCGCCAGCTTGGCACTGGCCCAATCCTTGTCGATCACCGCGCTGGCTCCGCGCAGGTGATTGCCCTCGCGCAGCACCGGGATGCCGCCGCCACCGACGGTGATCACCACCTGACCGGCGGCCAGCATCGCTGAGACGGTCTCTTTCTCGATGATATCGACGGGTTTGGGAGATGCCACCACCCGGCGATAGCCACGGCCGGCATCCTCTTTAAGCCGCTCGCCCTTGGCCATCAATGCTTCGGCCTCCTCCTTGCTGAAGAAACCGCCGATGGGTTTGCTTGGGTCGAGGAAGGCGGGATCGTTTTTATCCACCTCAACCTGGGTCACCAGGGTAGCGACCGACTTGTGAATACCACGCGCCAGCAAGGCCTCGCGCAGAGCGTTTTGCAGGTCATAACCGATATAACCCTGACTCAGGGCCACGCAGACCGACATGGGCAGATGGGGCGCTTTAGGGTCGTGGCGGGCCGCCACCTCGAACGCCTGCTGGATCATCCCTACCTGCGGGCCGTTGCCGTGGGTCACCACCACTTCATGCCCCTGAGCGATCAGATCGGCAATGGTGCCTGCAGTGCTCTGCACCGCCTTCATCTGCTCGGGCAGGTTGTTGCCCAGCGCGTTGCCACCAAGGGCCAGTACGATTCTCTGTTTCATCTTGTTATCTCCAGTGATGGGACAAGCCGGCGCGATACCGGCCCACCTTTCGTTGTTCACATAAGCTTGCTGATTTGCGAGTTTCGAACGAATTGTCAGCCTGCCACCAAGGGGCAAGGCGAGTGCAGCTCCGGCGCCAACGCCGGATCAAAGGGCGCTCTGGCCAAAAACCGGCCATGACCACGCCGCCCCAGAAACTCGCCATCGCGAGCGACTATCTCGCCGCGACTGAGGGTCATCCTGATCTGGCCCGGGCAGCGCATCCCCTCGTAGGGGCTGTAGTCGCCGTTGTCATGCAGCAGTGGGTGAGAAATCAGGGTGTCACCGCGGGGATCCATGATCACCAGATCAGCGTCAGACCCCGCTTGCAGGTTGCCCTTGCGCGGCCAGAGGCCAAACAGGCGCGCCGGGTTGGCGCTGGTGAGTGCCACGAAGCGCGACGGCGAGATGCGCCCGCCCAATACCCCGTGGGCAAACAGCAGCAGCATCCGGTTTTCGACCCCGGGCAAGCCGTTGGGGCAGCGGCTGAAATCGCCGCCCGAGAGGGTCATGCGCTGGGCGTGGGAGAAGTTGCAGTGATCGGTCGCCACCGTGTCGATGTCGCCCGCAGCGATACCGACCCACAGCTTGTCCTGCTCGCGGCGTGAGCGCAGCGGCGGGCTCAGCAGATAGTCGACCCCGTTCTCCTTGTAATAACACTGCTCATCGAGCAGCAAATATTGCGGGCAGGTCTCCACCCAGACCGGCAGCCCCTGACGACGCGCCAGTTTCAGATACTCCAGCCCCAAGCCGTTGGAGAGGTGGACGATATAGAGTGGCGCATTGCCAGCGAGCCCCGCCAGATTGATCATCCGGGCCACCGCCTCGGCTTCGCACTCCAGCGGGCGGCTTTGCGGGTGATACCAAGGCTCATGATGGCCTGCGGCCAATAGGGCAGCCCGGCGCGCCGCGATGGCGGCATCGTTCTCGGGGTGGACGGTGGCAAGCGCCCCCACCTCCTTGAGGCGGGCCAGGGCGCGCAGCACGTCGTGATCCCCCAGCTTGTACTGGTAGGTGAGATAGAGCTTGAAGCTGCTGATCCCCTCCTCCTGCACCATGGCGGCCATCTCGTGGAGGATGGCGTCATCCACATGCTGGATCACGCCGTGAAAGCTGTAGTCGATCACCGCCTGATCGGCGGCATAGTCGTGATAGCGGGCCAGCTGGTGATGCAGATTGCACCCCGCCGGGCCAAATCCCATGTGATCGACGATGGTGGTGGTGCCACCACAGGCGGCGGCACGGGTACCGCTGAAAAAGTCATCGCAACTGCGGGCAATCCCCACGTCGATGTTGAAGTGGGTATGGACGTCGATGCCGCCCGGCATCACATAGCAGCCGCTGGCATCGATCACGTCGGTCTCGCCATCGGGCTGGATAGCGGCGGCTCGCGCGCGGATCACCCCGTTCTCGATCAGCAGATCCTGACGATATTCCCCCTGTGCATCGACCAGCACACCGTTTTTGATCAGCCGTTTCATCCCCACCACCTCGAACATCACTTCAAACAGCAAAGCCCCGCCTCAATGGAGACGGGGCACTTGCAACAGACGGGCGGTGATGAGAGTCACCGCCCGGCGGCCCCCTTACTTGTCCAGCTCGGCCAGATAGAGCATGGGGATCACGGCGTACATGGCGGCGCACTTGACCAGATGCTCTTTCCAGGTCTTCTCGTTCGGGGCGTGGGCCTCCGGCTCTTTACCCGGGCCAAAACCGATCACCGGAATACCGTGGCGACCCATGATGGAGACCCCGTTGGTCGAGAAGGTCCACTTGTCCACCACCGGCTCCTTGTTGAACAGCTCACGATAAGCCTTGGAGAGGGTTTTGACGGTGAAGTGATCCTCTTCCACCTTCCAGGTCGGGAAGTAGCACTCGGTCGGATAGACCAGACCGGTATAGGCCGGACGGTCGTACTGGTACATGGAGACCTCGGCACCGGCGGCTTGCACCGCAGGCAGGGCGCGGATCTCGTCGAGCGCCCCTTGCCAGGTTTCGCCCCAGGTGAGGCGGCGGTCGATGGAGACGGCGCAGCTGTCTGCCACGGCGCAGCGGCTTGGAGAGGTGAAGAAGATCTCGGAGACGGTCAGGGTGCCCTTGCCGAGGAAGTCGTCATTGCCGAGGTTGTGGCTCAGCTCCTGCAGCTCGCCAAGGATGGGGCCCATCTTGAAGATGGCGTTGTCACCGCGCTCCGGTGCGGAGCCGTGGCAGCTGACCCCCTGCACATCGATGCGGATCTCCATGCGGCCACGCTGGCCACGGTAGATCTGGCAGTCGGTGGGTTCGGTACTGACCACGAACTCGGGGCGGATCTTGCTCTGCTCGATGATGTACTGCCAGCAGAGGCCATCGCAATCCTCCTCCTGCACGGTACCGGTCACCAGCAGGGTGTACTGATCTTCCAGCCCGAGATCCTTGATGATCTTGCCCGCATAGACCATGGAGGCCATGCCCCCTTCCTGATCGGATGCGCCGCGACCACCGATGATCTCGTGATCTTCCATCCCCTCATAGGGGTCGAACTTCCAGTTGGCCATGTTGCCGACGCCCACGGTATCGATGTGGGCATCCATGGCGATCAGGTGCGGGCCGTGGCCGATATAGCCCAGCACGTTGCCCATGGGGTCGATCTCGACCTTGTCAAAGCCAACCTTCTCCATCTCCTGCTTGATGCGCAGCACGACGCGCTCTTCATCGCAGCTCTCGCTCGGGATGGCGATCATGTCGCGCAGGAACTGACTCATCTCGGCCTTGTACTGGTAGGCCTTCTCCAACACCATTTCAAACGGAATTTGCTTGCTCATTGTGATTCTCCATAACAACTGAGAGTGCGCGGCCTGTTCGTCGGCAGCGCCCTGTGCCCGTTACCGCGCCCCGTTGGCGAGGCGCGATCAGTTCTTTGATTCGTGGTTGCTTACTAGCAGCCGGAATTACTCGCAGGCGGGGTGTTTGCCTTCCCACACCACTTCGCGGTAGTGCTTCACATCGGTATCCCCTTCGGTGTTGATGATCAACACCACGGAGTCGCGATCCAGCCCCAGCCGGGCCATCAGCGCCTCGCGATCCGGGTGGTGACGCACTGCCGCCAGCACGCCGGTACCGACCGAGCCGGATTCACCGGAGATGATGCGAGGGTCATTGCCAAGGGGATTGCCAAGCACTCTCATGCCCAATGCCGACACCTTGTCGTGACAGGAGATGAACTGGGTGGTGCAGCTTCTGAGCAGCGGCCAGCCGAGCGGATTGGGTTCACCGCAGGCGAGACCGGCCATGATGGTGCGCATGTCGCCCCCCACGTTGACCATCTCCCCCGCCACGCCGGAGCGGTAGATACAGTCGGCCTGATCCGGTTCGACCACGATGCTGTGCAGATTTTTCGCACCAAAGCAGTCCACCAGATAGCCGAGCACACCGCCTGCCAGCGCCCCGACCCCGGCTTGCAGCAGCACGTGAGTCGGTTGCTTGATACCCATATCCTGCATCTGCTCGACCGCTTCGTCGGCCAGGGTGGAGTAACCCTGCATGATCCAGGTCGGGATCTTGGTGTAGCCTTCCCAGGCGGTATCCTGCACGATGTGCCAACCGCGCTCTTCAGCCATCTTCATGGTGAGGCGGACGGTATCGTCGTAGTTCATGTCGGTGACGATGCACTCGGCACCCAGATTCAGAATGTGATCCACCCGCTCCTGCGCGGAGCCCTTGGGCATGTAGACCACCGCATGCTGACCCACCTGCTTGGCCGCCCAGGCGACACCGCGGCCATGGTTGCCATCGGTAGTGGTGGCGAAGGTCATCGGCTCCTTGATGGTGCGTTTGATGAGATCGAAGGAGAAATCTTCGATGGCCACCCCGTATTTTTCACAGAGCAGGTTGGCGATGGCATAAACGCCACCCAGCATCTTGAAGGCATTGAGGCCAAAGCGCTTTGACTCATCCTTGACCAATATATTTTTCACCCCGATATAGGCGGCCAGATCTTTCAGGTCGCACAATGGGGTCGGCTCATAACCGGCCAGTTTTTTATGAAAAGCGCGAGCCTTTTGTGCTTCAACACGGGAAAACAGCGGAGATGACTCGGCGGTAAAAAAGCGGTTATCGGCAATATCCATCTTCAGCGAAAATTGGGACATGCTTACCTCACTAGGCGTTACCTGACAAAGAGCTGCCTCGCCGGGAGATCCGTTATTCAGATACCACGGGGAGAAAACTCGAAATAATATGTTCGACAGCGTGGGCAGGATGAATATTCACCCTGCCCTGCCGTTATTTATTTCACCCGCTTTTGCGCCTCTTTAATCAGATTCTCCAGGGTTTCTGCCGGGGCGGAGAATTTACGGGCCATGATCATGGCGGCGATAATATAGGGCTTCCAGCTCGCCTCTTTGTAGGTGGCGATACGGTATTTCTCGAATACCCCTTCGGTCACTTCGCCCTCTTTGCAGGAGACACCGGAAATATCGGCCGGCAGGCAGTGCATATAGAGCGCTTCGCCACCCTTGGTAAGCTTCATCATCTCCTCGGTGCAGTGCCAATCCTTGTGCTTGGCGTTCTGCTCCAGGCAATGTTTCTCCAGCTCCTTGAGGCCGGCGTGGTCATTGGCACGCAGTAACTCGGTGCGCTGCTCCATCACCTTGTAGGGGGCCCAGGACTTGGGATAGACGATATCTGCATCCTTGAACGCCTCTTCCATGGAGGTGACCTGACGGAAGCTGCCACCGGAGGCCTTGGCATTCTCCTTGGCCACTTCGATCACATCCGGGATCAGGTCATACCCCTCCGGGTGGGCCAGGGTCACGTCCATACCGAAACGGGTCATCAAGCCGATGATGCCCTGGGGCACGGAGAGCGGCTTGCCGTAGCTCGGGGAGTAAGCCCAGGTCATGGCAATCTTCTTGCCCTTGAGGCTCTCCAGACTGCCGAAGTGCTCCTGCAACCAGGCAAGATCAGCCATGGACTGGGTCGGGTGATCAATGTCGCACTGCAGGTTGACCAGCGCCGGACGCTGGGGCAGCACTCCCTTCTCGAACCCTTCATCCAGTGCCGCGCCCACTTCGCGCATATAGGCGTTACCGGCACCGAGGAACATGTCGTCACGGATGCCGATAGCATCGGCGCAAAACGAGATCATGTTGGCGGTTTCTCGGACGGTTTCACCGTGGGCAATCTGGGATTTACCTTCATCCAGATCCTGCTGGGCCAGACCGAGCAGGTTCAATGCAGAGGCATAAGAGAAGCGGGTTCGGGTGGAGTTATCGCGGAAAACCGAGATACCGAGCCCGCTATTAAACAGTTTGGTAGAGATATTTTCGGCGCGCAGGGTCTTGAGGGATTCGGCCAGTTTCAATACCAGCTCCAGCTCCTGAGGCGTTTGCTCCCAGGTCAGCAGAAAATCTTTTTCATGCAGGTTGGATTTGAGTGCTCTGATCTCTTTGATTAATTCGTTAACTGCTTTCATCGTTCGCCCCAATCATTGGATGAGATATGGATAGCTCCCCTTTCACTCACGATGTCACCAGCATCCCGGTTGTGGGTGAGCTCATCGGTTAGCGTCGATGTAAGGCAATCAATAAGCGTGCCAAACTACAAAAATGCAGGAAGATATTAATAAATGGCGAAAGTGTGTGATGCAGAACACAAAAGTGGCGGCTATTTCAGCGATTTATTCCATAAAAAGGTGAGCGGATCAGCCAAGCCATAAAATAGCCGAGTGATAATAATCAGAGGCAATATCCCTGCGTCGGTGAGAATTATCATCAAAGGTCAGTTTCAGGGGCTGAAATGATATAACCTCGCTGGCCGTTATCATTATGATAATGCCACTTTTGGATTTAACTGCCCGCGATGGCCAATGGCCAGCACTGCCAGCGCGCAGCCAGGATCAACACCTCCTGTTCCAGCTAAGCTCCCTTCGTCACCAGTTCATCGAGCCAGGGAACGCCTGCCAGCGTGCCATGACCATCGCCCTGATCGACCTGCTTCGTCACACGCCAGGGCACCTTGCCACTGTCACTCGCAAAGGTGCGTACCGGACGGGTGTAGTGATCCAGATAAGGCCGCTGCTCACTGGGGAGCCAGAGCATGGCCGGACGCTGCAGCTCACGCGCCAGCTCGATGGCAATGTCGATACCCCGTTGATCGAGATCGCCAAAATGGGCCCACTGCACGCCCGCAGGCAACAGCGGGATCAGCCGTTTGGCCAGGGTGGTATTGCGACCGGGGGCAAAGAGCAGCAGTTGCCCGGGTTGCAGCGGGTAGTCGACGAAGGCCCCCTTGTTCTCCACCGTAATCACGCGCTCCCCCTGCCAATCGATGGCCGCCAGCGAGCCCAGAGCCCGCTCCGGCAACGCCAAGTCCCCCAGCAGGGCCATTACCACCGCCATATCGTGCTGCTGACCGTGTCGATCGACCAGTGAGAGCGGTTCGAGGGTACGGATGCGGATCACCTCATCCTGCGTGAGCGTCAAGTTCGCAAGCGGTGGAGCTGCAAGGGATGCTGACCGCGAATGCTTGCTGTCCCCATGCCAGAGTGCATAAAAGCAGGCCTGATTGAGCCGTGCAGGCAACTTCACGCCAAGGCTTCGCATCTGTTCACGCTTGTCCGGTGCTGGGGGCACCACCTTCGCCAGCTGGCTGGTGAGATAAACCCGACCCGCCTCGGTCAATATATGACGGGCACTGCGCCCAACTGACTCTACTCCGCCCACCGCCTGCAACAGCTCCTTCAACTCGCGGCCATGCCGGCTCTCAAGGGAACAACCCCTCTCGTTCTGGCTATCGAGCAACTTTGCACACAGTTCCTGTACCCGAACCTCGTCAAACAGCGACATCCTTATCCTCCCCTCAGCACGTCATGTGACGCAGTAGAGGTGATTTTCCCCGCCGTTACCGTGACCGGCTTCGCAAGGGTCTATCATCAGCCCCTTTTGATCTCGACTCACTTTCTCTGGCACTGGTAAACCCGTGCCAAACCGCGCAAGCTGGTTGATATGCCGCCCCCCAGGCGCCCCCTTTTCGATGGACTTCCACAAGGCGTTCCCATGACCGACACCACAGAAAAGTCCCCCTCCTCCTGGCATATCTCGGATATCCGCGAGCTGGCGCACCTGCTGACTCTGGCGCTGCCCGCCGCGGTAGAGATCACCGAAGCGGTACATCAGGCGGTACTGAGCGGTATGGGGCTCAAGGGACGAGATGAGGGAAAAACAGCCGGGATCACCGGACTGGTCTACAAGAGGGTACATGGCGCCGCCAACAACCTAAGCAGCGGCATCAACCATCTGCTCAGCCGCCTGCCAGCCACACCGCCGCCCCACCAGATCCCCGAACCCCCGAAACGCGCGGCCCTGATCGCCACGCTCAACGGCGTATTGGGGGACAAGCTGGTCGAACACCACAATGCTCTCGCCACCCCCATGACACTGCGTTATCAGGGCAAGCCCCTCGATTGGCAAGTGATGCCGCAGGATCTACCCCGCGAGGGACGGGTGCTGCTGATGATCCATGGCCTCTGCATGAACGATCTGCAGTGGCAAACCGAACATCAAGGCAAACCGGTCAATCACGGAGAGCAACTTGCCGCCGCGCTTGGCTATCAGCCTCTTTACCTGCGCTACAACTCGGGCCTGCCCATCGCACAAAACGGGCAGCAACTGGCCCTGTTGTTGGAGCAACTGCTCGCCCACTGGCCGGGAGAGCTCAAAGAGATAATGATAATGGGCTACAGCATGGGCGGACTGGTTGCCCGCAGCGCCTGCCACCATGCCGGCGTGGCCGGGCTCACCTGGCCTGCGCACCTTGCCAACCTGATATTTCTCGGCACACCACACCACGGCGCACCGCTCGAACATGCAGGTCACTGGCTGGAACAGTTGTTGCCTGCTACCGCCTACAGCGAACCCTTCGTCAGACTGGCGCGGCAGCGCAGTGCAGGCATCAAGGATCTGCGCCACGGCAAGGTGATCGAGACGCTCGCCGCACCCGACCCCGCAGTGCCCTTGCGCGATCCCCGCGTTCCACTCCCCTTGCCCGGTGGCGTCAACTGCTATGCCATCGCCGCGACCACCGCCGCCAAGCGCAGCCTGCTGGCCGACCGGCTGATTGGCGATGGACTGGTGCCGCTACGCAGCGCCCTCGGTCAGCACAACGAAGCACGCCATCAGCTGGCTTTTCTTCCTGCCCATACCCTGATTGTCTATCACACCAGCCATATGGCCCTGCTCGCCAGCCCGCAAGTGGGCCAGCAACTGCTGCGCTGGCTCAGCCCCTTGCAGCTATAACGCGCTGGCTATTAAAGCAACAGAGTGCTGGTTCACAAAGGAGCCCTGTGGCACTCTGGGACGTCAAAGGGAAGACCCATACTGACACCTGATGTGTCCCCACTGCAAAGGAGCGCCACCGATGGCCAAAGCAAGCAAGAAAGAGATCAAGAAGAAGATCGCCGCTCGTCTTGAGAAAATTGCCAAGCATGAAAGCAAGATCAAGAAGCTGAAGAAGGCCCTGAAGTAGGGCCGACCGCATAAGAAAAACCGCCAACAGGCGGTTTTTTCATCCCGATTTTCGCCCCTTTACCATCGTTTTGATACCAATGGCCTTGATGTAAACGCCTCAAGCGCACATCAGCAAAACAACCCGGCTGAAACCACGCACGTTCTCATCACCGCTATTTGGTCTAACAGCGCCAATCGGGCGCCGCGCGCGCCCATGCCAGCAACTACCTTCAACGGAGTGTTTGATATGAGCCAGCAGTGGAGCGCCATATGTACTCTTACACCCTCACCTTCAAGGAAGATGTCGATCGCCTGACCGCCACCGAGCAGGAAATCACCTTGCAGAGCCCCGCCCAGGCGGGGGATTTTATTATCCTCTCCGACGGCAGCCGCCATCAGGTGATGTTTGTCACCCACCGCGCCCACTTCAGCAGCCTCTATCTCGACAAAGGGGTCAGGGTGCCGCAAAGCTAGCGAAGCTCATCCCTCAGTTTGCGAAAGCAAAAGAGCGGCACTTGGCCGCTCCTTGATCTCTCTTTATGTGGATTTGCTGTCACAGCACCTTGATCACTGGTTGGTGCACTATCTCGGCGTCGTTTTTATAGACCACCAGCTCACCTGGTGGCACGCCTCGCTCACCGAGTACAGTAACGACGCACTCGTAGCGATAGGGGCCACTCGTGAAGAGATAGGTATGATTGCCCCCCGTCCCCTCCACCCTGACGGTGCCATTTTTCAGCACCAGATCCGGCTTGTCGGCGAGCGTCTTGCCCCTGGCCCAGGAGGCGTAGCGATAGTGGCCATCGTCCAGCTCGTCGATGCGGATGATAAATTTCTCGGTCTGCCACATCAGCGCGGGGCTCTTGTACTCCCGCACACTGGAATGCAGACCGCTCTTCTGCCTGGCGATAAGCTCGGCTTTCAATTTGGCGGCCTGCGCCGTCTGATGATTGATACCGATCACCTTGCCATCAAAATCCATCCAGACCTCGCCACTGCCCAGCATGATGCCGCGCCACCCCATGGTCTGCCAATCCTGCCCGACCCGGGAGGTTGCGATGCTTGTTAAAATGGCGTCATCAAATACCTCGTCAAAACGGGTCAGCATCTCCGCCGGGGTTTTGATGGCGGGAATGGGATACTCCTGCTTGAAGGGGTACTTCATCTGGTTGGCAAGGGCCTGATGATCCCGGGCTTCTGCCGCATCGACCAACTGCTGCACAAAGGGGCGATATTCAGCCGGCAGCTGCTCTTCGTCGGCTGATACGGGGAGTGCGACCCACAAGGTTCCCAGCAACAGCAGGGCCTTCAGCCCATAACGTCCCCGCACCTCATTGCTATTGCGGCCAAACAGTGCCCTGACATTCCATCTTGCCACTTTCATTCTGCCTGCTCTCCACATAACTAAAACGGCCAGCCACTATCCGCAGACATTAGCTGGCGGACTTCAGAGATTTTTTAACTCGTTTGAGTGCCATCTGCCGCTTGAGCGGTGACAGGTAATCAATGAACAAGTTGCCATCCAGATGATCAATTTCATGCTGCATGACAATGGCCAAAAAATCGCTGCTCTCGATGGTGATCGGATTGCCTTTTCGATCCAGAGCAGATACCACCACCGAGCTGTAACGCTCGACATCCGCGTAGTAATCCGGCACGGAGAGACAGCCCTCTTGTCCAAGCACCTTTTCAGTACCGCTTATCACTTGTGGATTAATCAAAACCAGCGGCTGATCCCTGCTCTCGGACAAGTCGATAATAACGACGGCCTCTTTACGCCCGACTTGAGTCGCGGCCAAACCAATCCCGTTTTCCGTCGCATACAGGGTCTCCAACATGTCATCGATCAGCCCCTGTACGGCAGCAATATCCTCAACCCGCTCTGCCTTGAGCCTCAACCTGGGATCGGGAGCCGTCAAAATATTCAAAATCGCCATCACAACTCTCCATTAACCACTTTTTTCAATCCGAGGTCACAGCCCAACGGCCGGGACATGGAGACAAAGGCCTGATCCTCTTCGACCACGTTGTAACCAAGGCGCTCATAAAACCGTATTGCCCCATGGTTCTCTGTGAAGCTGGACAAGGTGACCCGGCATTTCCCCTCACGCTCAGCCTCCTGATGAAGCCGTTCCATCACGGCAGCGCCAAGCTGCCGCCCCTGATACTGAGGGAAAATGATCA